>JAYELB010000258.1:0-2612 GCA_034717055.1 Methanobacteriota archaeon | reverse complement strand
CCAGGTGTGGGACGGTGTGCTTGCTCTTCCGATCGTAGGCGTTCTTGACAACGAGCGGATCAACCGGTTGATGGAGACGATGCTTGCAGAGATCGTCAAGACGCACTCAAGAGTTGTGATAATCGACATAACTGGTGTCCGTTCCGTTGATACGAACGTGGCAAGCCATCTGATCAACGTGACGAAAGCGGCAAAGCTGCTCGGCACAAAGTGCATCGTCACAGGAATAAAGCCGGATGCGGCACACACGCTTATCGGGCTTGGCGTGGATATGTCGGAAATTACAACGAAGCGGTCGATGCAGGAGGGGCTTAAACATGCGCTGCAGATTGCAGGAGCAGGGGGGGGAGTTGATGCATGAATGAAGCGAAGGAGAAGTGGCGGACGCTGATTGAAGAGATGCCGATCGGGGTCCTGTTGGTCGATTGCAACCGGAAGATCAGGGACGTCAATAAATCCGCTGTGGATATGATTGGCAGAGCGAAGGAGGAGATTCTTGGCAGGGTATGCCACGAGTTCGTCTGCCCGACGCGAGAGAATGACTGCCCGGTCTACGACCACGGAAAGACTCTTGACCGTGCGGAGGTGGTGCTTCTCTCAAAAGACCGCGGGGATGTTGCAATCGAGAAGACGGTGACAACGATCGTGGTGGATGGTGAAGAGATGCTTCTTGAGATGTTCTCTGACATCACAAGGCGAAAAGCCGCGGAAGAATCGCTTCGGGAGGGCGAAGAGAAATACCGCACGTTTATTGAGAGGACTTCCGAAGGGTGCTGGGGGCTGGACTCTCTACATAAAACCTCAGAGGTCAACCCGGCACTCTGTAATATGCTTGGATATACCATGGATGAGATGATCGGAAGGTCGCCACATGATTTTGTGGATGAAGACAATCTCAAGATATTCAGATACCAGATGGGGCGAATCGGAAGCACACTGCATCGTAGTTATGAGATCGTGCTAACAAAGAAGAGCGGAGAAGGAATCCCGGTGTGGTTTAATGCGACCACAATTTTGGATGACGCAGGAGAGTTTGAAGGCGCGTATTCCCTGATTACTGACATCAGCGAGCGGAAACGCGCCGAAAAATTTAATTGCGCCCAGCGAGACCTTGCTCTTGCGATAAACGCCGCAACCGGGCTGGATGATGCGCTCCGCCTCTGCATTGATGCCGCAATCGAGATCGCCGGGATGGATTGCGGCGGGGTTTATCTGATCGACGATGATTCCGGGGATATGGATCTTGCATTTCACAGAGGACTGCCTGCCGGTTTTGTAAAGAGCGCGCCACACTACGATTCTGATTCGGATAGCGCGCGTCTGGTCATGGCAGGAAAACCTATCTACAGCCAGCATCAGGAGCTGGGCACGCGCACCGACGACGTCCGTCGCAACGAATATTTACGTGCCACCGCAATCCTCCCGATATACCATGATGACCGGGTCATCGCGTGTCTCAACATGGCTTCCCACACAATGGACGAGGTGCCTGCTTTTGCAAAGAGCGCGCTTGAGACGGTTGCCGCCCAGATAGGAAGTGCCATTGCCCGCATAAAGCTTGAGGATGCGCTCCTGCAGGAGATGGAACAGGCGAAGCAGTATCTCGATGTTGCGGGAGTCGTGCTAATCATAATTAACCTCGATCGAAGAGTCCGCCGCATCAACCGGAAGGGATGCGAGATTCTGGGCTGTGGCGAAGATGATATCCTCGGCAAAGACTGGTTCGATAATTTTATCCCGGAACAAGTCAGGAATGAAACAATAGATGTGTTTGATGCGTTTGTGAGTGGGGGGGCTGGGGGAAGTAATCCGGTTGAATATTATGAGAACCCTGTTCTAACAAAGAAGGATGGGGGCGGTGAGAGAATCATCGCGTGGCACAATGCCATACTACACGACGAAACCGGAAAGATCACCGGCGTCTTAAGTTCCGGAGAGGACATTACCCGGCGCAGAGAACTTGAGCAAAAGTTGCAGCGTGCGTTTGACAGACTGAAAGCGTCCTACGAGGAGCTATCCATCCCTGTGATTCAGGTGTGGGATAACATTCTCGCGTTCCCGATCATAGGCGTTCTTGACAACGAGCGGATCAACCGGTTGATGGAGACGATGCTTGCAGAGATCGTCAAGACGCAATCGAGAGTTGTGATAATCGACGTAACTGGTGTCCGTTCCGTTGATACGAGTGTTGCAAGCCATCTGATCAACGTGACGAAGGCGGCAAAGCTGCTCGGCACAAATTGCATCGTCACAGGAATAAGACCGGAGGCTGCGCATACGCTTATCGGGCTTGGCGTGGATATGTCAGAGATTACAACGAAGCGGTCGATGCAGGAAGGGCTAAAGTATGCGCTGCGGATAGCCGGAGCAAGGGTGGGGGGTTGATGCGTGAACGAGACTGCCAGCGAACCAAAATCTATGGATAACCCGGGGAAAAAATTCAATAGACATTGCTGCGAATGATAAATTGGGTCTGCTTAAAATTGGGGTAATTGGCATGGGAACAACATTAGCAACCGGGTTGGGTAAAGGCACCGATGGTGCCGCAGCGGCTGTAAAAGCTACTCAGCAGGCGAAAGATAAGTTGGGCGGAGGTCGTGTTGACCTATCGC
>JAYELB010000257.1:0-2618 GCA_034717055.1 Methanobacteriota archaeon | reverse complement strand
TGATCCATCATCATGTACGCTTACATATCCAATTGTACAAAAAAAGTATTACCTGGATTTTCGGTGAAACGTAAATCACATCCCAAAAGGTGTCACGCGGGTATGACCCGTTCCACCCTTTTCAAATGTCCACTTCAATCGCGTCGTTATCATTGGTAATTCTACACGCATCCCGTGACGATAAAAGGACCGGCTATTCCAATTCTCCGAAAGTTCAGGTATTATACTAAAAAGTATGATTGCTTACCGTGAGATTTTATAACCGGCAGGAAGAGATAGAGGTGATCAAAAATCTATCAGCCTTCAGCGAAAAACATGCACATATGCTTGTCGTTTATGGCAGGCGCCGGGTTGGGAAGACGCAACTCGTCCTGGAATCTCTTGAACCAATGTACTTTTTTGTTGATAAAAAAACCAGTGCTCTGTTGCAAAGAATTCTCCGAGGTTGTACGGATAACCTCCGGCAGTTTCGTTCCTAATTTTTCCAATTGGGATGATCTCATAAGGTTTTTATTTGAGTATTCAAAAAATAAACCTCTTATCGTGGTCTTCGACGAATTCCAAAACTTTCGAGCAGTTGATCCCGCTATCTTCTCCATTCAACAGCGGGCGATGGTATGACCTCAAACCGTTTGGAAAACAAAACCAACATCAAGCGCCTGGATGGGCGGTTAATCTGACAAAGTGTAATTGGTGCTCACCGAACAATAAAGTAGCAAAAGTACATGCTCGAGTAACTCGTGATAGGAACCACGAGATTACATGGATTTTCACAAGATTTCTGTGTTGATCTTGTGTAATCCCGTGGTTGTATATGCTCATATTCACATCATCGGCAGCCCTTGCTGCGAGCATCTTTCACTTCGGGCGTGCACGGTTCGGTGAAGTTAAAGCGTGTCTTAAGGATGGTGGGGTGCATGTCAGGTTGCAGCATCGCAGGGATAACGGCAGCAGGAGCGTGAATACCTTTGGGGCAAGGGCGGGAAGTCCAGGCATATTGCGCCTGATATCCTTCACCGAAGAAGCGGCGAAGGTATGGGGATCGCTTATGTGATGGATGCATACCGGGACGTGGCAGAAGGTATGATGGATGGATGAATTCGGATTGTCGACTTAAGGCTCTAAGGGCTTGCCAGAAAATAACCTGTTAACATTCATATTTGCTACTGACCCCGAAAGCTCGGGTCTGCCCATGATCCTCCGCACCCCTTATATTCACTTCGATGGCGCTGGCGGCGGGGTCGCACGCTTGATAAACTCCTTGCACCCTACCCGATCTTGAACCTGAGTAGCGCAGCCATCCCGCCAAGCGCATCTAGCCTATTTCCCGGCTCAAACTCGGAGCTTAAGACGACGACTCGTCCTTGCATCTGCTCGACCCGCCGCAGGAGATCGTCGGCATCAATGCCGGATTTTGCTTCTGACTCTGTCCCACCCCCTTCCTCAGTTCCGCGCCCAGTCCCGGCTCCCATCTCATCTCCCGCCCCTGCCCCGGTCATCGCCCCTTGCACTGCCCCGGCTCCTGCCTCTCGGAAGTTCCGCAGCGTCTCATCAACGATCAGCAGCGTCTCGATCGCACCAAGTTCGAGCGCAGCCATAACCTCAGCAGTCCCATAAGCGCACTTACCATCTGTGGAGATCTCGCGCATCAGAGCGTCCATCATCTCAGTCTCCCGCCCGATCCTTGATTCCTGCACGATCCTGTCAACCGCGCCCCGTCGCAAGACCTCGATAAACCCGGGCATTCCCGTCGATACGGTATCCTCAAGTACCGCACGTGCCGCAATATCCGGACTTGTGGAGCGCAGATACTCCATGAAATCTTCTTTTATAAATCCGGGTCCTGCGATGATAATGGCATGTTCTCCGCCACCTGCAACAGATTTATTGAGCGCATCTGCCGCCGACGCAAAGAACTCATGCGTGAAATCGCCGCCCTGTTTCCCGGATGGCTTGGTGACCTGCGATACTCGATCCACGCCGAACTGGCGGACCCGCCCAATCTCTGCTTCACCCGACTCGACTGTTATAATCGTCACGCGTGGGCGATCCGAGAGGGCTTTCGCCTCCGCAATTCGTTCGAGCTGATCCGGCTTCCAGTGCTTTGTGATGCCAACCATCGAACCGATCTCGACGTTGATGGTGTGAAACTCACCGGTATCGACCCCGCTCCTGATGACACCGCGTACACGGAGTCTGTTTGAGAACCGGTGGAACTCCATTCCAAAAACCTCGATCATGAGGTGAACCGACTTCTTTTCAGCCGATTCCGGGCGTATCTTGTCGGTTGCCCCCTCCACCCTCCGTTTCGTAAACGCTGATACGAGATCATGATTTTCGATTATGTATTTCAGGTGCCAGAGATCATCAAGTGTCTCAGGAACAAGTTCGATCACGCCCTCGCGTCTCTTCAGTTTCTGCCGTCTGATTTTCATCGTTGTTACCGTATTCGCTCTTCTGGTACAACTCTTTTCCTCTGGAACCAGAGACTTATACTCGGCACCGCCATAAACTGACGTTTTCTATAGACAGAACTATAGCACATATTTAGTATGCGGGTAACTACCTTTTAGTTTGAGATATAAATCTCAACTGGTGATCCGCATGATTAAGATTGA
>JAYELB010000256.1:0-2620 GCA_034717055.1 Methanobacteriota archaeon | reverse complement strand
GATGATACGAATTTTAACAGGTTATTTTCTGGAAATCCCTTAGGAAATCTGTGATGTAGCTTCTTGCCGATAGGCATAGTACGCGGAGGGGAGATAAACAGTTAAACGCTTTTAGCGTTCCTCTGCACCCTTAGCGGTTATGTTTCTTGCCAGTGAGTACAGAATCACAACGGCAACCAACCAACATGCCTGAGTAGTTACGAATGTTTTTAAATTTATTATAACGGCAAATGGGTGTGTGCTCCAAAACTAGCCCAAAAAAGAAGCAGAGTTATTATATTGTAGAGGGGTCAAGTCAAACCCACTTAAACCGAACATAAAACAGAGGAGATATGATGATGAAACATGTAAAAACGATCGCAGTCGTGTTCGTTCTTGTACTCGCAATGACATTCAGCGGCTGTGTGGACTCAGATTCTGGCGAACAGAAGGGATCGCAGGGAGACGTTGCACCATCCGGTACTGCACATTATCTCGATCTGATCGATGTGACTTCCATGCACTACAAAGCGACCGTATCCAGCGATGGTGGAGATGCGACTGTATTTGAGGAATGGCGCAAGAAATCCGGAGATGTCTGGCTCTTCAAATTGGTACTCACCAGTAACGAGGGCGCGGATTCGGTGACTGTTCTTCAGAACGCGGACGGGATATATATGATAGATGAGGAGGGCAACACCGCGATCAAAACAGGAGAGTGTTCCGATGACAACATCGGCTACATGAACCCGTTCTGGGCCGCGTACGGTTGCTATAACGATGATTCCGTCTGGGAGGATAGCTGGATCACGGACAGCGACACAACGTGTTTGGGTCGCAAAGCCGTCAAACTGGACTATGGCAGAATATGGCAACTTGCCGGAGCACTTAGCGAAGAAGATATCGACATGAAAAGATCCGATCTGATTGTGGATAAGCAGACCGGGTTCACGCTGCTGATCGACTGGGAATGCATGCATGAGGGCAAATCCGAGAGCTTGCACTACGAGGTCACCGAGTTTGATGTGAATACGGATATCTCAGGCGACATGTTTAACATCCCTGCCGGTGCGGAGTTGTTCGATCCCGCTGCGATTGGCGAGATGGGTGGCGAGATTCCGGACGGGCTACCTGATGAGCTGCCCGGCGGACCCGGATTGCCTCCACTTCCGGTGTGATGGGTGTTAAAACCCATCCTTTTTTTGTCTTCAGTCGTGCAAATCTACCAGTTGAAACGACCGGAAGTTTCGGTCCAACAACTCTGCAACCGCCTGATACCGCTATCTGAATCATGAACCGGATACGCTCATGCCTCTATCTCTCGGTCTTTGTGATCATGGGGCTCTCGGATGCGGTCGTGCCGATTCTCCCGGAGCTCTCTGGTGAGGCAGTTGTGCAGAGCACGATCTTCTCCGCGTACTTTGCAGGCGCGCTTGTCTCGATGATCCCGTTCGGAATGCTTGCAGACCGGTACGGAAATGCGCGTTTTATCCTACTCAGTATCGTTCTGACAATCACATCCGGGATATTGATCTTCTTATCCACTTCCCCTCATGTCCTCGTGTCTGCGCGTTTTGTCGAAGGGTGCGCCTGCGGAGCTTTCTTTCCGGCAGCGTTCTCGATGCTCTCGAAATTTGAGAATCGAAGGCAGTGTCTCGGAGAGTTTACTTTTCTGATCAATGTCGGACTTGCTCTCGGTGTTGTAGCTGCTGCCGAACTTATGCACTATCATCTGAAATGTGGAATACTAACATTTGTAGTGCTCGCCATCCCCGCGCTGGTGCTTGCGATTTCACTGAAACAAGACTCCAACTATCCGGATATCCCGCCTGCGCCGCAGAGGCTTTCAGGCATATTTGCGATCCTTTTCGATGCGCGGTATCTACAGATGTGGGTGATCGCTTTTGTCTTATTTGGCGCGACGGGGGTTATTGTTGCTTATTTTCCATCCTTCACGGATTTAACGCCGTCTCCAATGGGGCTTGCACTTTCCGGCGTCTATTTTGGAGCGATGGTGACATCACTTATCGGAAGTCGTGCGCGTACCACTGAACGCTGGCTGATCCGGGCAGGCGCGCTGATGACCGGGATCGGCATCGTGGCGACCTTAGGTCATCCGATCGGGCTTGCCATCATGGGTGCCGGGTCCGGGTTTGCGATGGTGGGGCTTGTCGCAGGGGTTGCATCTCTCGGTTCTGATCATGGCATGGCGATGGGGGTCTTTAATACCTGCACTTATGCCGGATTTGCCGCACTTCCGGTATTTGCAGCGGGAATTCTCTGGTATGGTGATTATGCGACGCTCTTCGGAATCACCGGAGTCGCTGTTGGTGCGCTCACTCTCTTTCCGTTGCATGCGCTTGCTGTGAAGCGGTGATTCCCCTTCTTATGTGTGCGTTCGCGCAAAAGTGGTATGACGTGACAGCCCCTCACCGTGCCGCAAGGTTTATATAGTACCGGGTAGTAGTGATGTACCATGCGAGCGGGTTTCTAAAAACTCTTTTTAACCACACTAACCCCCACTCCCCACTTCCCACACTCCCGCTCGCATATCTTTTTCACAAGTTCTCAACTTTGTTGCTTCAGTTTTGACTATGGCTATGTTCCAATGGGTGGTAGGTTAGTGTATGGAACTGCTGGA
>JAYELB010000255.1:0-2622 GCA_034717055.1 Methanobacteriota archaeon | reverse complement strand
CTCCCGTGCGCGACGCTCCGCCCTGAAACCGTATTCGGTGTTACGAATCTCTGGATCAATCCCGATGTCGTGTATGCGAAGGTCAGCGTCAATTCCGAGCAGTGGATCGTTTCTGAGGAAGCGTACCTGAAACTTACCTACACCGACAAAGAGGTTAAAAAGACCGGCGAGATCAGCGGGAAGGATCTCATCGGAAAGACTGTCCGAAATCCGGTGATCGAGCATGATGCGCTGATCCTGCCTGCAAGTTTTGTTGATCCTGCAAACGGAAGCGGGGTCGTGATGAGCGTTCCGGCACATGCGCCTTATGACTATCTGGCGCTAAGGGACCTTAAGGGGGTTGAACTCATCGAATATGGTATCCTTGATCTCTCGGACATCGAGTTGATCTCGCTTATCGAGGTTCCTGGGATGGGTGAGTTCCCTGCTGTCGAGATTGTGGAGGAACTCGGCGTCAAGGATCAGTCGGACCCGCTTGCAGAGAAGGCTACAAAACTCGTTTACAGGAGGGAGTTTCACCACGGGGTGCTTAAGGAGAATACAGGCAAATACAGCGGGACTCCGGTCTCAAAGATAAAGGACGTCCTGACACGCAACCTCATCGAAGAGAACCTCGCAGACGTATTTTACGAGTTCAGCGAACTGCCTGTGGTGTGTAGATGCGGGACGACCTGCGTTGTTGCGATGGTCAGGGATCAGTGGTTCCTCAACTATTCTAACCCGGACTGGAAGGATAAAGTGTATGCCCACCTCGCCCGGATGCGGATCATCCCTGATGAACTGCGCGTTGAGTTCGAGAACAAGATCGACTGGCTGAAAGACAAGGCGTGTGCCCGCAGAAAAGGGCTTGGAACGAGACTTCCGTGTGATAACGAGTGGCTCATCGAGTCTCTTGCGGATTCGACGATTTATATGGCGTATTACATCATCTCAAAGTATATGGACCGACTGAATGTGGAACAACTCACGCCCGAGTTCTTTAATTATGTGCTTCTCGGAGAGGGAAGCGCTGATGGTACGCCTGCCCCACGGGATCTCGTGGAGCAGATACACCGCGACTTTGAGTACTGGTATCCGGTCGATATCAGGTCATCAGGGAAGGATCTCGTACCGAATCATCTCTTATTCTTCCTTTTCCACCACGTAGCCCTATTTCCCGAGGATAAACTGCCAGAAGCGATTGCGGTAAATGGCTTCGTCTCTCTTGAGGGGGAGAAGATGAGTAAGTCAAAAGGACCTCTGCTTACGCTTAACCAGTCGATCGATGATTACGGAGCTGACGTGGTGCGTCTCTACATCCTCGGCGCTGCTGAGCATACACAGGATGCGGACTGGCGATCCGAGGGCGCAAAAAGCACGCATAAGCAACTGGAGAGGTTCTACAACACCGTACGCGATATCGTCGAGACGCCAGATTCGGATGTCAGCGGAGCACAAGAACCGGATCCTGGTCCAAAAATCATCGATAGATGGATGATGAGCCGGCTCCAGCACCGGATCGTAGAAACAAGCACGGCTCTCGATGTGCTTCGCACGAGACATGCACTTCAGAACGCATTCTACCTACTGATGAATGATCTTAAGTGGTACCAGCGAAGAGGCGGTACCGCGTCCTTAAAAGACATCGCAAGCGTCTGGATCCGGCTGATGGCTCCGTTCACACCGCATGTCTGCGAGGAGTTGTGGGCGGAGGCAGGAAACGATGGTTCGGTAGCGCTTTCAGAGTATCCGATCCCGGATCTAAGTCTAATCGACAGAGATTCCGAAAGAGCAGAGGAACTGGTGGAAAACACGCTTGGCGACATCGAGGAGATCACCAGAGTGGCAGGGATAAAGCCTGGGAAGATCACGCTTTTCACATCCCCGGTCTGGAAGAACACCGTATTCAAGGCTGCTCTTCTGGCGAAGCAGTCCGGAAAACTGGAGATAGGATCTCTGATGAAGGAGTTGATGCAGAATCCCGAGATCAAGAAACATGCACGCGAGGTTCCGAAGTTTGTGCAGTCGTTAGTCAAGGATGTGCAGAGATGGAGCGATGAACAGATCGCAGACTCCACCCGATCGGTGGATGAAACGGATGTACTCTTGGAATCCGCAGGTTTCATCGAAAAGGAGTTTAACTGCGCAGTTGTGGTCATGGACGCGGATTCTGTAGGGGATGATGTCGATCCGCAGGGCAAGCGGAGATTTGCAGAACCCGGAAGGCCTGCGATCTACATTGAGGCGCGGCAGTGATTCGACCAACTCGAACTGAGTAAGTACCTTTAAATAATATCGTGATGACGGTGCTTTGATGAGTTCACTTCTTGGAATTGGATTGGAAATCCGGATTGGTATTGCTGCGATATTAATTGCAGTCATCGTACCTTCGGTTGCAATCATTAAATGGACCGGAAAGTTAGACATGGAAGAGCGGACTCGATATTGGAAGAAGGATGTCGATACGACATTAAATGATCTAAAATAAGATAAGTGGCAACTTCATTCAGATTTTAAAATAATGAAAGAATCTGTTGATGCGATTAAAAATAGTGTTGAGGCTATTGAAACTGAGTTGGTAAAATCGATAAAGAACGGAATGGTTGGGTACCATAGCCCATTTGTTGCATCGCCAAAAGCAAT
>JAYELB010000254.1:0-2624 GCA_034717055.1 Methanobacteriota archaeon | reverse complement strand
ACTTCCGCCTGAGATTACGAAGCTTACGAGTCTTACCGAGCTTAACCTATTCGGTAATCAACTGACAACACTCCCACCTGAGATTGCAAAGCTTACGAGTCTTACCGAGCTTGACCTATCCGAAAATCAACTGACAACACTCCCACCTGAGATTGCAAAGCTTACGAGTCTTACCAAGCTTGACCTATCCGGTAATCAACTGACAGCACTTCCGCCTGAGATCGTGGAATTGGGTCTGGAAATAAGATGGGAACAAGGATGGGTTTCCAGCGGAGTTAATTTGAAAGGCAATCCCCTCGAAACCCCGCCGATAGAGATCGTGAAAAAGGGAAGGGATGCAGTAATCGATTATTTCAAATCACTGGAAGGTGAAAAACGGGCATTAAATGAAGTGAAAGTCTTGCTTGTAGGAGATGGCGGTGCAGGTAAAACCTCACTGGTGAAGCAATTGCTCGGAGAAGAATTTGATGAGAAAGAATCGCAGACGCACGGCATCAATATCAGGAAGTGGAAGGTAGAAGAAGGAGAGAACAAAATAACTGTCAATTTCTGGGACTTTGGCGGTCAGGAGATTATGCATGCGACCCATCAGTTCTTTTTATCCAAACGGAGTCTTTATATTCTGGTTCTGGATGGTAGAAAAGAAGAGAAAACAGAATACTGGCTCAAACACATCGAAAGCTTCGGCGGAGATTCGCCGGTTGTAGTGGTCCTGAATAAGATGGATGAAAATCCTGGTTTTGATGTGAACAGAAAATTCTTACGAGATAAATACCTATCCATAAAAGGCTTTTACCGTGTTTCCTGTAAGAAACCCGCCGGAATCAACGACTTTTGTGAAAATCTGAAGAAGGCACTAACAAAGATCGAACATCTACGGACGACATGGGCAGTAAACTGGTTCGATGTGAAGACTCAACTGGAGAAGATGACTGACAATTTCATCAGTTATGAGACCTATAAAGAGATGTGCGATAGAGAGAATATAACAGAGAAATCTGCTCAGGATACGCTTGTTGATTATCTGAATGATCTGGGTGTGATATTACATTTCAAAGATTTTTCGCTCCTGGATACACACGTACTGGAACCAAAGTGGGTAACAGAAGCAGTGTACAAGATTATAAATTCAGAGAAAGTGGCAGAATCGAAAGGTATCCTAAAACTGGATCTGCTGGATGAGATACTAAAGAAGGAGAAGGAGACCGATTATTACTATCCCCGCGACAGATACCGGTACATCATTGATTTGATGATGAAATTTGAACTGTGCTATGAACTCGACAGAGATAGAGAGACCGTACTTCTGCCGGATCTGCTGGAAGTTCAGGAACCCGAATTCGATTTTGACTACGCCAACTCCCTGAAATTCTTGATCGAGTACGATTTCTTTCCCAAATCGGTGATGCCCAGATTCATTGTAAAGAAGAATAAAGAAATAAAAGATGAATTACGGTGGAGAACCGGAGTAGTTCTGGAGGATGCTGCGTTTAAGTCCATCGCCGTAATCAAATCGGATGACGATGCCAAAAAAATGTATATTTATGTAGATGGCGTACAGAAAAGGGACTATTTCTCAGCGATCCTATCCACCCTCAGAGAGATAAACAGAAGCTTTGAAAAATTAAAATTTACTGAAAAAGTTCCTATGCCGGATAATCCCAAAATCACGTCGGGTTACGAACATTTGATCAGATTGGAGAGACTAGGTGTCCGAGAATACCTGCCTGAGGGGTCAGAAAAAGAATACAATGTAAAAGATTTATTGGGTACTATATACTCTGAAAATAAGACTGAAGCAGAGATCCTACAGATTTTAAGAGAACTTAAAGAAAAATCGGATACTGAAGAGACGTTACTGGAAAAGGCAAAAGATAGCGTCATATTACAGCCAAATTTCATGGGAGTTGGGGTGGACGTGAAGAAAATGGGGTCTTTGATATCTCGCGTTATAGCACAAAAATGACCAGTCATATCGGTATTTGTCAGAGCCCGCCCTACTTTGGTTTCGAGGGGTTTATCATGAATTTAGTCTATTTCTGGCAGTTTTTATCACAAATTACGCGTCCCGGGCGAATGATGACTCGAATTTATCGCGTCTTAGCATTCGTGCAATTCGTTTAAACGTGAGCATTCGTGACCTCTAATCACGTATATCACACCATCACAATTCATCTACGAGGCACTTGCAACGCGAATTACCAGAGAGTCAGAAATGGATTGAGAAACTATTCCGAAAAAACCATTCTCCGGACTCCCTGAAACTACAAAACCAGCAGAAATAGCCAGACCGGAATGAAGAGCACATCCCCGCCGTCTACCACGTCCTTCCCAAACTCATCCGTAGTTATGATAATCCCAGTGCTCTGATCAAAGACGCGCATAAACTCAACAAGCCCTCTCGCGTCGGTTGATGTGACGCGTTCCCTGTACTTCACCTAGGGTGATGAAAAGATGCGTCTACCTTAAACTGAATCGGTCCTATTTTTGTTCCGTTTTGGTACTGGGACAAAAACATCGTGCCAGCTATATTGAACTGACTGCCACTGGTTTTTTTGCACCGTGAAGGAATTGGACTGATATTGGGGGTTCATAATCGGACTAACGGAACTACTACACCAAAC
>JAYELB010000253.1:0-2629 GCA_034717055.1 Methanobacteriota archaeon | reverse complement strand
TCCGCAAGGATCTGGAACTCGATATGTCTTGGCTGGTGCAGGTATTTCTCCATAAAGATGGTGGCATCGCCAAACACCGATTCGGCCACTGTCCGGGTCGAATCGATGGCACCGCGCAATTCGGAAGCGTTGTTTGCGATCTTCATCCCGATCCCACCACCGCCTGCTGATGCTTTCACGATGACCGGATACCCGATCTTCTCCGCATCATCGAGTGTGGACTCAAGATCATCGATTCCGGCAGAGATTCCTGGGATGATCGGAATGCCTGCCTCTTCCATCGCCTTTCTTGCAGCGATCTTGCTGCCGGAAGCTTCCATAGACTTGCTGGACGGACCTATGAAGACGATTCCCGCCTTCTCGCATTCACTTACGAACACCGAATTTTCGGAAAGAAACCCATATCCCGGGTGGATCGCGTCTGCGCCGGTCTTCTCCGCGACATCGAGAATCCTGTCGATCATAAGGTAACTCTGACTCGTCGGTGGAGGTCCGATGCAGTGAGCAACGTCAGCGTACTTTGCGAATAACGCGTGTTTGTCCGCCTCTGAATATACCGCCACAGTCGATATGCCCATCTCGTGACATGCCCTCATCGCCCGTATAGCGATCTCGCCCCGGTTCGCAACCAGTATTGTGTTGAACAAAGTAAAGACCCTCCTGTTACTCCTGTTTAGTAGACTGACATGAGATTGTCCCCCGTACCCACGGTATCGCCTTCAGAGACGAATATCTCCTTTACAATCCCGCTGTGTGGGGAATGGATGTTGTTCTCCATCTTCATAGCCTCGATCACTGCAACAACATCGCCCTCCTCGACTACGTCCCCTTTTGAAACTTTCAGCCCGAGAACCATTCCGTGCATGTTGCTTGCTATCCCGCCTTCCGCGGACGCGGGGGCTTGCTTCGCATCACCGGCACCGGTAGCCGCATCCATCTCGCCAGTCCCGGTCGGCTCGACCTCTACAACGAACGTCTCCCCATCGACGACCACCTTGAATTTGTTAAATAGTCCGGCATGAACAGGAACTCCGCTGCCACCGCTTGACACGGCCTTCGCTGCCATCTGTAACCTCTCTTCCTCTGCCTCGCCCTTAAGGAACTTCGGAGCGATCTGTGGATAAATGGCATAAGTCAGGATATCCTCCTCTTTCCTGACGATTCCAAGTTCCTGTGCTTCTTTTGTCCGCATCTCAAGTTCAGGCGGGAGCAGGTCGGCAGGTCGGCATGTTACAGCCACATCATCACCAAGCACCTTTGCAAGCAGCTGCTTGTTAATTGGAGCAGGAGGTCTTCCATATATGCCACTTACATAGTCTCGCACCTCCTTTGGTATGACCTTGTACCGCTCGCCCATCAGGACGTTTAATACCGCCTGGGTGCCCACAATTTGGCTGGTTGGAGTTACAAGCGGAGGATAGCCAAGATCCTCCCGCACCTTCGGCATCTCTTGAAGCACATCGTCATACCGGTCCATTGCGTTCTGTTCCTTAAGCTGGGACACCAGATTTGAGAGCATTCCCCCTGGTATCTGGTGGATCAGGACGCTCGTATCGATCTTCTCGGATACCGGATCGAGGATGCCTCTGTATTTCTCTTTTACACCGTCGAAATACTCCTTTATATCGGTCAGGAGAGCAATGTCAAGACCTGTATCGTACGGTGTTCCGTCAAGCCCTGCAACCACAGTTTCTGTCGGCGGCTGGGATGTGCCGCCTGCAAACGGGGAGAATGCCGTATCAAGTATATCGACCCCTGCCCTGCAGGCAGCCATATAGCTCATGGACGCCATCCCGCTGGTGCTGTGCGAATGCAGGTCAACAGGCAGACCGATCTCGTCCTTGAGTGTCTTGATAAGGTCATAAGCGGCGTGCGGCGAGATGAGACCTGCCATATCCTTTATGCAGATAGAGTCACAATCAAGCGCTGCCAGTTCCCTTGCGTTCGCGACAAATGTCTCTATCGTGTGCACCGGGCTTATGGTGTAGCTGATAGCCCCCTGAACGTGCGCACCTGTTTTCTTTGCTGCAGTGATTGCAACCTCCATATTCCGGATGTCGTTTACGGCATCGAAGACCCGGAATATCTCAATTCCATTTTCTGCTGATTTTTCAACGAATTTAATGACAATATCGTCAGGATAATGCCGGTATCCGACAAGGTTCTGCCCCCGAAGAAGCATTTGAAGTGGGGTCTTCCGGATTTCATCCGCAAGGCTTCTCAGTCGGTCCCACGGGTCTTCGTTCAGGAACCGGATGCAGACATCAAAGGTTGCACCACCCCATACCTCGAGCGAGAAGAAGCCGACGCTGTCCAGTTTCTCTGCGATCGGGAGCATATCCCGGGTCCGCATCCTGGTTGCGATCAGGGACTGGTGCGCATCCCTTAGCGTGGTATCGGTTATTGCTACTTGCGTCATTTCACTCTTTCTTTCTTGACCTATCCCCTATTAAAAATAGCGACAAGGTAGAGGATGTTGGGCAAGGTCTAAAAATCCGGTGATATCTGACATTCCGCACGTGTTTTTGCAAAAAGATCTATTTTTTGTAAATGGCGAATAGTGGCTATTGCTTGTGATTTTGTGTTTTTGAAGATAATCGATTTATTAAAATACATATTTTTTACATAA
>JAYELB010000252.1:0-2629 GCA_034717055.1 Methanobacteriota archaeon | reverse complement strand
GTCGGAACTGTTGTACTTGATTTCATAAAATGTAATATTCTTTTGTAATACTTAAACTTCTTGGCTTGTAAGGATTATGTGTAATGTACATGTTTAGCTGAGGGTGGAAAAACCACGAGATTACACGAGATTAACAGAGAAATCTTGTGGAAATCAGTGTAATCTCGTGGTTAGCTAAACACATACTTTGTAATTATTGAAATGTGATGCACACCCCACTCCCTTCTTATCCTTCACTCCTCCAGCATCGATACATCCCCAAGCGGAAGCCCGAGTTCCTTCGCCCGCAGCATCCTTCGCACGATCTTGCCGCTCCGGGTCTTTGGAAGCGTATCCACAACCTCAAACTCCCGCGGATATGCGTGCCCTGCCAATTTAGTCTTCACAAACTTCCTGATATCGTCTTTCAGATCGTCTGTCGGCGCATAGCTGTCGGAAAGCACGACAAACGCCTTGATGATCTCGCCGCGCAGCGGATCCGGCTTTCCGATGACACCCGCTTCAACGATTGCAGGATGCTCGATCAAGGCAGATTCCACCTCGAACGGACCGACCCGCTCGCCTGACGTATTGATCACATCATCAGCCCTGCCGATGAAGAGGAAGTATCCGTCCTCGTGCTGCACTGCCCGGTCACCAGTGAGATACCACCCACCCTCAAAGTACTCGGCATACTTTGCAGGATTTTTCCAGATCTCAAGCATCATCGATGGGAACGCAGGTGTGACTGCGAGATTGCCTTCCGTGCCGCGAGGTACAGTGTCCCCATCCTCGTCAATGATTGCGGCGGCGATACCTGGTATCGGCTTTCCCATCCACCCGGGTTTTATCGGCATCGACGGGTAATTGGCGATCAGGATGCCGCCGGTCTCGGTCTGCCAGAAGTTGTCGTGGATCGGCAGCCCGAATGTCCTGATGCCCCAGTACACGATCTCGGCATTCAGCGGCTCGCCGACGCTACAGATATGCCTGAGACTGCCAAGATCGTAGTTTTTGTGCGCATCAGCAGTTCGCATCAGCATCCGAAAAGCGGTAGGTGCACTGTACCAGACCGTCACCTTATACTGATCGATCATCGAGTACCATGCCGCAGGATCGAATCTCCCGCCGTGAACCACGACCGATGCGCCGCACGACCACGGTCCAAGCAGCCCGTACGAGATCCCTGTGACCCAACCAGGGTCTGCCGTGCACCAGTATATGTCATCTTCATGGAGATCAAGCACCCATTCGGTGGTTGCATGTTGCGCAACAATCGCAAGATGCCTGTGCACCACGCCTTTCGGCTTTCCAGTTGTTCCGGACGTGTACAGCATAAATGCAGGATCATCCGGCGACATCTTCGCAACATCGAACGTGCCGGATGCTTTTTTTATCTCTACTGGATAACTGATCTCGCCGCTCCGAACATCGGTCTCGTCCACTATGATTATCTGTTCAAGGTCCGGAAGATCGTCTTTTATCTCATACACCCGGCTTTTCAGTTCCGAATTGGTGATCAGGTATCTTGCGCCGCTGTCATGCAGACGGTCGTATAGCCCGTCTGGTCCGAACGCCGAGAACATGGTGCCAGCGATTGCGCCGGTCTTCAGGATGCCGAGAAAACTCACGTAGAGTTCAGGGATTCTCGGCAGGAATATGAATACGCGGTCCCCCTTCTCGATGCCTGATGAGGTTAAAAGATTGGCAAATTTGTTTGAAAGATTGGAGAGTTCGTGAAACGTGTATTTAGAGGCTTTGTCATCTCCTTGCCAGTACAATGCAATCTTATCCTTCCGCCATGACCTGGCATGCCGGTCCACTGCACTACATGCGGCATTTAACTTGCCGTCTTCGAACCATTCAACCTTCTCGTACGCATCCTGCCACTGGAAGGTTTTGTGCGTCTCGTCGTAGTCCTGCAGGTTCGGAGTCGGTACAATCGTTGCTGGTTTTTCTATGAATTCTTGCATTTCATTCACCCAACTGTTACTTGCATGGATATGCCAGCCGTGCCATTTATTGTTTTTGGTTCTCGAAAATCACTAGCACTATCGAACCAGCACATCCCCGCTTCCGGTTATACCGATATCGAAACCGATCACCACAACCCTGTGCCGTATCTGCTTCTCCGCGAGATCCCGAATTCTTGATGCAAGCGCAACTCCGTCGTAGCGCACATGCACGCCCATATTTTCGGAATCGGCTCTTTCGTAGATCATCCCGACCAGGTCACCAAGGCGCGTCCCCACTGCTACCTCGAACCACACAGGCGCATCGAGAGTTTTTATAAATTCTATGGTATTTTCAGCTTGCTCTATGTTCTTCCGCGCCATCTTTTCGATGGCAGAGATATTCTGCTTCGTCGTGCCCAACCCGGATGCGATCTCCTCCTGCGAACGACCGTCATTCCGCAGTCGCAGCACCAGCATCTGCCTTTCGGTGAGATTTGTATCGCGTACTGCCATCAAGAGATTCTGGACTTGCATAATATATCAAGATATGGACAGCTCTTATGCTAACATGCAAATCGTTTGTGTACGCTGGCAGCCCCGGGGACGGTCATGGTTTCGCCGCTCTACATACTTATGTTCTGTAGTTCCGGTTCACCATCCACAGAATTCTAAAAATAAAAACAACACCCCCGAAT
>JAYELB010000251.1:0-2632 GCA_034717055.1 Methanobacteriota archaeon | reverse complement strand
TAACCCATCCCTGACATCGGGAAGCGCACGCCCGACGATCACACTCATCGCATAATCGAGATACGATGATTTGAGTTCCTCTGTGATTGCGACCTGGTGTACTCTGTCAGTCACCGGTTCTAGCTGTATTTGCGAGTCAGGGGGTGTGGTCATTATAATCTCTGTAATATGTTGTTCTGTTAAGACTTAAGGGTGATCGAGACGAGTATTTATAATCTTAAAATAATAAATATATTCCTATGAATCATGACTCTCTAATATTGGCTCATATATATTCTCGCGCTACATTCGTAAACTTTATAGATAGAAGAATAAAAAATACGCGAGGATGTTGGTCAATGATATAAGGAGATTTTCATGAGGATAGAAAAAATAACAGTCAAGGATCTGTTTGAGATGTTTTGTCACGAGATTCCTTTGAATTTGGACGATCACATAACGATCATTCATGGGCCAAATGGAATTGGGAAGACAATCCTGTTCAAGATGTTAAATGCACTTTTCAGATAATCATACGAGGAGTTCCGCAGCATCCCATTCAGTGAGTTGTCCGTGGATTTCGACGACGGGGGCATGCTCCGTCTGAAAAAAGAGATTAAACCCGGTGTCGATGAAAGTGGTGAGGATGGTGATGGCAGCGAATTGGTTTTTGAGTTCAGCAAGCCTGGCTCAAAGCTGAAGTCATATACTATGGAGTTCGCAAGACCGCGAGCAGAGATGGATGACTTTTCAGATATCTTAGAAACGGCGAAGAGATTATTAAAGAAAAATATGTATAAGAATATAGTTAATTTTAGCGATAAGTTACCTCAAAAAAGTGAAAATAAATCTGATTGGTTAAAAGAAATACAAAAATTGATTCATATCAGTTTTATAGAAACCCAGCGCTTGCTCAGTTTTCCGGATTCGCGTAGTCGTCACAAATACGAAGAATCGCATCGCATGACCCCGACCGTTCTCAAATATTCCGAAGAGTTTGCAGACGCGATCCGGGAAAAACTTGCGGAATATGCTGCATTGTCTCAATCACGGGATCGAACGTTCCCAACAAGATTGGTCAAAGGGAACGGTTCATCTAAGCCAACGATAGATGAATTGTGAGATGATTTAAGCAAACTCGAAGAAAAGCGTTCACGTCCGATGGCTGCCGGACTGCTGGACAGAGGTGAAGAGATCGACTTTAGGGATCAAGATATCGACGAGAGCAACAGAAATGTTCTAGCAGTCTATGTCCATGATGTCAAAGAGAAGTTGGAAGTCCTTGACGAATTGACGGATAAGATAGATCTTCTCGTAAACATCATCAACAGCAGATTTCTTTACAAGAAAATGTCGATCAGCAAAAAGGAAAGGGGTTTCATCTTCGAAACGTCCGATGGAAAAAATATATCGCCCACTAACATCTCTTCAGGAGAACAACACGAGTTAATTTTGAATTATGAACTGTTGTTCAAAGTCAAACCAGATTCCCTTATCCTCATCGATGAACCCGAATTATCCTTACATGTCATCTGGCAGCAGCAATTCCTCAGAGATTTGCAGGATGTCATCAGACTTGCAGGATGTCATCAGACTTGCAGGATTCGATGTCCTGCTCGCTACTCATTCACCTGAAATAATTCACGATCGATAGGATCTGACAGTTGAATTGGGCGGATTCACTAAATGAGGCAAACTGTCTATAGTATCGTAAATACCGCCCACATGATGCGTACCCAGTATACCGGAACAATCCTGATAGTTGAAGGCAGCACAGATGCGCGGGTTTATGGGCGTCTTGTCAGCGAGACCAAATGCAGGTTGATTCCCGCAACTGGCAAGAATAAGGCTATCGGTGCTCTGGAACTGCTTGAAAATAGCGGTTTCAGCGGTGTTCTGACTATAGTTGATGCCGACTTCCAGAGACTCAATGGCATTGAGCCCAACAGTTCAAACCTGCTCCTGACAAACAGCCACGATCTTGAGACGATGATTCTGCATTCGGATGCACTCGATAACGTTCTATCCGAATTCGGATCAGCCGAGAAAATTGCGGAACTTGGCAAACCGATCCGAGATATCTTGTTGGAAAGTGGTTTGCCCGTTGGTTATCTGCGCTGGCTTTCATCACGCATGAAAGACAATTTATCTCTGAAATTTAAGGAATTATCCTTTGATATGTTCGTAGATGCACAAACATTGCGCGTAAGCATTGATAATTTGATTAGAGAATTGAAAATCAATTCAGGGGACTCCACACTGGATGAGAACACAACGAAACTTAAAATAATGGCATTGGGTGGAGAAGGGTACGATCCCTGGCAGGTCTGCTCAGGTCACGACTTAGTTCAGATTTTATCGATCAGTCTCATAAATGTATTCGGAAATCCCAGACGAGGAGAGACTGCTACTCCAGACAATATAGATGTGGCGCTGAGACTCGCTTATAATCACCCCCATTTCCGTTTAACCCGGATTCATAACTCGATTAAAGACTGGAAAAAAGCAAACCCATCCTTTAAGGTCTTGCATCGGATTCGCGAGTGAAAACGGCTGCACGATCAGGGAGACTATCTGCCAGACTCTCGACAAGCTCCTCCCGCACCTCGCCGCTGTAATAGTCGATCCGTGCAGCGATCGTCAGTTTTGAAGC
>JAYELB010000250.1:0-2637 GCA_034717055.1 Methanobacteriota archaeon | reverse complement strand
CGCGGTTGGAGAGCAGAACCGACCTAGAAGGGATCTGGTTTGGCAATCAGCGAATGGCGAATGCATCCGATGTTGGAAAGCCAATCATAGTGGATTTGTCTGCATTATCCGCCGAACATGGCATCATCTTTGGTCCGACAGGCTCGGGGAAAACGGCTCTGGAAATGATTTTGGGCATGCGAGCCCACGATCAAGGAAATTATAGGGTAGTCTATATCACGGTGAAATCCGATGCCGGGACGCAATTCCGGAACGTCCCACGGTTTTACAAAGGCCGCGGAGGGGTCATTGATTTGGGCACGGGGAAAGACAAATCAGCAATCAACCCACTCCAGATCATATTCGATGAGGAGATGATTGAGGGCACAGATGCAGACTATCTAAGGATATATCATCGCCATAAGATGATTGTCTCGGCATTCTTCGATGCCTATTTGAAGACAGGGTTATCAGACAACCAAGCTCATTATCTTGATCAATCGCTGAACGAGATCTATGCAAAGTATGGCATGATCTCACTAACACGCGACAAGATCGTTTGCCACCCTGACAAGTGGAAAGACGGAGCAAACTTCCCGACAATCCACATGTTGACGAAAGTTTGGCACGATGACCTGACTTCGCGTCTGCATGGAAGACTCCGAGAGTCTGCGGAGTCGTTGATCAACAGAACAGGAAACCTGACAAATATAGGAGCACATGCCTATATTAACAGGCAAACGAACGTAGATCTGTCAAAGGATTTCATCGTTGTGGACTTATCGGGGATAGACAAAGGTCGCATGCAAGACGCAATGAGTGTGCTTGTAACGTCTATAATCAGCGAACGGTTCAATACGGATGCTAAGAGGAAAACCATGCTCATAATAGATGAGGGCGTGGCTTTTGCACGCAATCCGGAACGGCTCAGCATAATTGGGGATCTATACATGATGGGGAGATCCCAGCAAGTGACTGCGCTGATTTCGTTCACACAGCCAACAGACATGTCACCAGAATTGGCTGCGATGCTGCAAACAAATGTCATGTGGGCGTATGTTTTTGGCAAGGGAATGGGGAAAGAAAGTGTGCGTTATGTAAAAGATTTCTTCAAACTCACCGATGAAGAGGCAATAGAATTGTCAACTTCGTCGATTGGTGAAGGGCTGTTGATACTTGGAAACCAGACGATCCCAACCCAGTTCAAGATCACCGACCAGGAGATGCGGGTGCTGAAAGGGACTAACGAGTCTCCAGAAAAAGCATCGCCCGGTGATGCTTTTATGCTTTTGAAACCGGTTGCTGACTTGGTGATTGAGCATGGCATCTCTCTCGATGAGTGGATAGAAAACGCAGACCCCAAAATGATGAAAGATGAAGGCTATGAGCCGCACCTAGTTCAGAAGGTTTGCGGGAACGGCAAAGCAAAGGCGTGGATATCTTCTAACATCATAGACGGCTCTATACCGAATAAGAAGATGGTATACAACCAGACTCTGGATCATTATGCCACTGTGATCCAGCTTGCTGGGTATCTTCTTCAAAACGGATTCACCGATGTGGATGTGAATCACTTTGATAAAGAAGATGTCCGGGCACGACTTGGTGCTCAGGAATTCTCATTTGAGTACGAGAGACCCGGATCTCATACACAGGAGCAACTTGAAGCCAAGCGGATAAAGCTTGAAAGCACCAACAGCCGATGCTTTTTTGTGTGTCAGAAGAGCTACGAACGGTTCGTGGCGAAGGCGGTTGGGACTGCCAACACGTACACCAGAGGATCGGTGCTAAAAGCGGCGATAGATGCCGTTTTGGAAGAATATAATTCATCAAAAATGGAGAACTAAACAAATGAACAACAGAAAACGAACGCAAAAGGACAAAACCATCAAATCGAGGATGGTTTTAGGAGCTTTCAGACCGAACAAAGCGATCAGATGCGTCCGACGCGCCCGGTACTTCCTTTCCTACGCGGGGGGCGACAAGCGAGCGAGTTGGGGCAGAGGTGATGCGTGATGGTTCTACTTGACTTAGCATATGTTGTTGTTGCAACGACAGGGATCGTAATCATCATGGCGTCGGAACTTATGGATGTGAGTAAAGGAATACTTCTGTTTATGTGGTTGTTGGCGTGTGTAATATCGGGCATGTGCATGATCTTTAGGAGGTATTTTAATGCAAAGTGATGCAAAACAGTGTGAATCTTGCGGGAGTGTGGAAGGCGTTCACAGATACGAAATAAATGGAAGATCGTATCAGCTATGTCCTGATTGCAACAGAGCATGGAGGGGCAGATGAACACTACTGAACTGCTACTGCGGTTCCTGGCAGGAGGCTCCTTAGTAAACGAACTCAATACCCAACGCATTGATAGCATCAACAGGGGTCTGGTTCGCGTCAGCCGCTGGACTCGTGGGGATAACACATATATAAAGGAGTATATTATGGCAAAGAATTTAACGAACTCTAATAAGATAAGTAAGACTTACGAAGAGGTGATGTAAATGTGTAAAGATGAAGTCCATGTCAAGTGGTCACAGCGTGTAGCCGCCGTGGCGAGCATAGTTATGTACGCCAGCGGGGTGGACATAGTGAGCATAATATTGCTCTACATGTTATTTATGTTTGGAATTAAATATGTTAGTCCAGACTTAGATA
>JAYELB010000249.1:0-11283 GCA_034717055.1 Methanobacteriota archaeon | reverse complement strand
ACCGGGTACGCGCGGTGCAACAACAGGACAGGGATTAAGCGACCGTGCAGCTGGACTCCTCAACATGTCGAAGTACAACCTGCTCATGGTAAAGGATCTTGACCATGACACTGGCGACTACAAGAAGATCCTCGTCGCAGCGGACAGCCCAATTAACATCGCACAGTGTGCTGCAAAGGTTGCTGACGGGTACGATGCCGAACTGACTGCGGTTCAGGTAGTGGACCTCGAAGAGGGGCTCGTCACAGAGCGGGTCGTTTACCTGCCCGAGGCTGCCGCGTCATCAGGGACTGGAAGACAGCGCAGACGCCTTGGTGAAACTGTTAAGACCTCTGATACGCTGCTTGCCAAGATGAAGGAGAACCGGTTGTCACGAGGAGCGGCTCTCGCAGACTCCATTGCAGATATCGCGCGTGATAGGGGAGTTGCGGCAAGCTCGCAGGTTCTGGTTGGCAAGCAGAGTGATGAGCTCGCAAGACTTACCAGGCAACAGCGCTTCGACCTGCTCGTTATGGGCTCAAAGGATGAGAGTGTGTTAAAGCGGCTCATGCGCAAAACCGCGCCTGAAACGATCGCGAGAAAGGTTCACAGTTCGGTTCTTGCAATTAAGAAAGTGGCGTAGATGCCTGAACATGCCCCAAGTACCGCGGCGGATTTAACGCGGCGTGTGGGCGTGTTCACAGGCGGTTTTTGCACAAAAAATCGAGTGAAAACTGCCCTTCTGGGTGGGGTTATACGTTTTTGAATGCGGAGCATTAGCAGAGCCATGAAGCTTTTGTAAAAATTGCGAGTGGCAGTTTTTGATTGAACTTTTGTGAAAAGTTTGCGAGAAATGCCCTTTGAGCATGGCTGGTGGACTGGGTTGAATTTTTGGGAACTACGCTTGTATCATTCGAAATTTTAGCACAAACCCACGCGTTTCCGAAGAACTCATTTGATTCGGCATCCCAGCGAACCGGATTGCTCGGAAGACCCAAAAAAATAGTGAAGCAGTGGGACCGTATACAGGTCCCCTGCCATGATGATTATACTTTCTTCCCTTCTATGTCAACGATGTACACCTCTAAGAGGTCATCAAGCATTGCACCATTGACCCCGAGGTTGTCTGCCGCCTCTGCAAGTTCCAAGTAACTGGCACCCTTCCTCTCGCAGAACCTGGCTGTATAGATATTCGAGAATGCAAGAGGCATACAAAGTGTGTTCTGAATCCATTTCACAAGGATTCTGGACTGTGCACCCTTACTCACCTCGGAAAACGAGACATGCGAGTCGAACTCGTTGACAATCTCGTGACCATACTTCCTGAGGAACTTCTGTATCTTGCCATCGTAATTCTCGCAAATCGCTTGGGCTACCTTGCAAATTGCCGAAAGCGACTTTTTAATGTCGTCCTCGACAACGCCATTCGCTTTGAGAATGTCTGTTATGGTCCTTATACGCGAGTTGTCAGGATTGACCATACCATCATCCATGATCGGTATTCCAGCCAGGTCATCGACGTCCAGCATGTTTAAGTCTGCAAGATTGTTTGCCAGTCTGCGCGCATCCCTGTACGAATGTTCGGTGAGTTCCGCGAATATGCAGTAGACCAGTTCGATCCAGCGGGATCTTTCATCTTCCCATTTATAGTCTGCAGGGAGGAGATGTCTGTACTCCGCATAGATCTCCCTGATCCGGTTCTCAAGGATAGTAACTCGTTCGGGTTTTGTATCTTTCTTTGATGCTTTCTTCATTCGTGCCATTTTTAATGCCTCCATATATAAATTCTGCTACGTTGTAGCACTTCTCCGCACGATCATCTTACGACATGGCGGTGGTGTGCGGGCGTGACCACTGCCGCCACGACCATCAGACAAGGGCGGCATACCAACATATTCGTGGGTGTTTAGACTTATTAAAGCTTTGGGTTTCCCTATTTGACAATAGTGGGCATCAAAAGCCCATTAAATCCCACGCAGTGTCTCAAAGTCGGAGTTTAGCACACTATCGTGGCGCGATATCCCACTTTTCCGGTATCAGTGTGCACACGCCCAATTTAAGTGCCAACAGAATATATATCAATGTGCATTCGTATGGGTGGAGAGAGAATGAACCGCAACACCATGCCAAACGATACCAACATCGGGTGATCCAACATGAACATAAAACATTTCATAGCAACGTACATCATCGTGTTCGCCTTCTGGCTACTGCTCTCAGCGCACTCTGACCCGTTCCATGTGGGTGCAGGCATCGTCTGCTCACTCATCGTGGCTTATGCGTCCCACGATCTTCTGTTTGCAGGCGCAGGAAACCACACCCTGACAAAGATCGTGCGATTTATCACGTATCTCCCGTGGCTCATATACCAGATCGTGCTCGCAAACATTGATGTCGCAAAACGGGCGCTCTCGCCCAATATGCCTATCGACCCACAGGTAGTCACGTTTAAGACGATGCTCCAGAGTGATGTGGCGCGCACCGCGCTTGCAAACTCGATAACGCTTACACCAGGCACGGTCACAATCGACATCGTGGACGACGTCTTCTACGTCCACGCGATAGCACAGGAGCCTGCTGACGATCTCCTGGAGGGCGCGATGGAGCGCAGGATTGCTCATATATTCATGGAGGACTGATATATGGGTGCATTACTCTTCGGAACGATAGAGATGGTGGACGTCTTTCTGGCGATGGCAATCCTGATAGTCATCGCAAGCTTTGTATCGCTATACCGCGGCATCGAGGGACCTGGGATATTCAACCGGATCATCGCAGTGAGTGTGATCGGGACGAAGACGATTGTTCTCCTGGTTCTTATCGGGTTCATCTACGAACGACCTGATTTCTTCGATATTGCGCTTGTGTATGCGATTCTTAACTTTATTATGACGATAGCAGCGACGAGGTACTAAAAAGAGGTGGAAAACGATGTTTGATACAACAACGATAACAAATATACTCACGGTTATGCTCCTGCTGACCGGAGCATTCTTTATGCTCGCGGGAACGATCGGGTTCTTGCGATTTCCTGACTTCTACTCACGAATGCACGCCACAGGCAAGTGTGACACGCTTGGTGAGGGGTTGATGCTCGTTGCGCTGATCGTTTACGGTGGCGCGACATTCGTCAGCGTGAAGATACTGTTTCTCATTATTTTCATCCTGTTTGCGAACCCAACCTCGACTCACGCGATCGCGAAAGCCGCGTATGATGTCGGGCTCGAACCATGGCGGAAACCGGATGATCGGGTGGAGTGGCTGGATGTCAACGATACTGGCAATACTGGCAATACTGGCAATACTACCAACACCAGCAACATCAACAACACCGGTGAAGGCAGAGTCGATGAAGACGGAGGCGAGGGGCGATGATTTGGGTACTTGACATAACGATGCTACTATTCCTCGTAGTCTGTGCAATCGCTGCGATCTCGGTAAAAGATCTCCTCTCAGCGATTATCATCCTCTCAGCCTACAGCCTGATAATGGCGGTCGTCTGGGTCGAGATGCACTCGGTCGATGTCGGATTCACAGAAGCTGCCGTTGGCGCAGGGATCACGACTGTCCTATTCATCGCAACGCTTGCAAGAACCGAAGGGAGGAGTGAGGATTGAAGACACTTGCACTTCTCGTGGTCGTGATCACAGGCGTGATGCTGATATATGCCGGGCAGGATCTTCCACCGTTTGGGGACCCGAACACAGATATGTACCAGCACAGGATGACACAGTACTTCATCGAGAACTCTGAGTCGGAGTCTGGCGTATCCAACATTGTTACCGCGCTCCTTGCCAATTACAGAGGCTACGATACACTCGGAGAGACGACGGTGATCTTCACCGCGGGAATGGCAGTCATGCTACTCCTCCGGAGGCGTGAAACATGAGCAAGATTCAGGAGAGCGTGATTATCCGGACGGTTGTGCGGATCATGGTCCCGTTCATCGAACTCTTCGCGCTCTATGTGATCATACACGGCGCAGGCGGACCAGGAGGTGGTTTTCAGGGTGGCGTGATCTTCGGGGCGGCAATCATACTCTACACGATGATATATGGCATCGCCGAAGGAAAGAAGAAGATATCGGATGCTCTTGACAAAATCCTTGCAAGTACGGGATTAACCATTTATACAGGAACAGGACTCTTATGCATCCTCTTTGGAGGGATGTTTCTCCAGTATGGCGCGGTCCCGCTAATCCCGGATAATCCGGCTTTGGTTTCCAAATATATGATCGATCTGGTGGAAGTCGGGATCGGCACCACAGTAGCAGCGGTCATGATCTCGCTATTCTTCGATATCTCACCACCCGAGTCAAAAGAAGGAGAACTGCCTGATTACGAGGGGGTAGACCGATGACCGGAACTCTTGATATCGTCTATGCCGAGTACAATTACTGGATATATGTGACGCTGATGATGATCGGGTTCTATGCAATGATCGCAAAGAAGAACCTGATCAAGAAAGTCATCGGAGCAAATATATTCCAGACTGCGATCTTTCTCTTCTATGTCTCGCTTGCAGACATTACAGGTGGCACCGCCCCGATTCTCGTGGGTGGGCATGGTGGCGAGCACGTAGAACATGCGGCTGATGTGATCTACACAAATCCGGTTCCGCACTGCCTGATACTAACAGCGATTGTGGTCTCTGTCAGTACCACCGCTGTGGCACTGGCACTTATCATCAGAATCTATAATGAGTATGGATCTCTCGATGAGGACGTGATCCTTGCGGCAAGAAAGAGTTTGCAGCCCGAGTTTTCCGAGTATGCACGGCAGAAAGGTGTCGCGGAGGTAGGTGATCAATGACCGGATTTGACCTCATCGCACCCCACCTGCCCGTACTCACAGTCATAATCCCACTAATTGCTGGCTTCCTGACGCCGATCGTCGGATGGATCGACCGCAGACTCCCGTGGTACTGGGTGATGCTTGCAACGTTTGTGATTCTCTTGATAACATTGAGTAATCTCGCAACCGTAATCAACTCAGGAACGATCCACTACAAACTCGGTGGCTGGAATCCGCCGTTCGGTATTGAATATGTGATAGACCTCTTAAACGGATTTGTATGCCTGATAATTGCATTCATCGGGTTCATGGTCTCGATATACTCGAAAGAAAGCGTAAAAAAGGAAGTTCCCGGTAAGACGACTCAGTTCTACTCTATATTCCTGCTCCTGATAACCGGACTGATGGGGATGACAATCACTGGAGATATCTTCAACTTCTATGTCTTCCTTGAGATCTCGTCACTCACCGCTTACGCGCTCATTGCTATGGGTGACCGCGGGGATGGCGTTGTCGCAAGCTTCAACTACCTGATCATGGGTACTGTTGCGGCGTCGTTTATCCTGCTTGGGATTGGCTACCTCTACGCAGTCACAGGCACACTGAACATGGCTGACATGCACGATCTCCTGCCGAGCATCCATGAGACTAATAAGGTCGTGCTTGCTGCGCTTGCATTCTTCATGGCAGGTTTCAGCATCAAGGTCGGTCTCTTCCCGCTCCATGCGTGGCTTCCCGATGCGTACACTCATGCACCATCGACAGCAAGCGCACTCATCGCAGGACTGATGACCAAGGTCGGAGTCTATGCGATGATCCGGTTCATGTTCTGCATCTTCACACCCGCATTTGTGATCGATGTGAACATGACCGAGATCCTTACATGGGCTGCTGCGCTTGCGATCATCATGGGGTCCGTCTTTGCAATAGCACAAAGCGACATCAAGCGGATGCTTGCATACTCAAGCATCAGCCAGATTGGCTACATCTTATTGGGTTTTGGTCTTGTGAACGTGATCGGGATTACGGGCGGGCTTTTACATATCATGAACCACGCATTCATGAAATGTGCACTCTTCCTTGTCGCCGGTGCGATATTCTATAAGACCGATATCAGAAACATATACCAGTTTCAGGGGCTCGGAAAGAAGATGCCTGTTACGACAACTGTCTTTTTGATAGCTGCCCTCTCGATGATCGGAGTTCCCGGAACCGTTGGTTTTACTAGCAAGTGGTATCTTGCGCTCGGATCAATAGAAGCAAATCAGTGGATCTTTGTTGTGGTCATCCTTGTATCAAGCCTTCTCAACATCGTCTACTTCTGGCGGATCTTTGACAACATCTGGTTCGGACACCCGCACGAGATTGAGAACATCAAACGAGACGAGGCACCGCTAACGATGCTGATTCCGATGGTGATACTGGGTATTCTCTGCGTATACTTCGGATTCTTCTCAGGCGACCCGATCGAACATATATTTGAACCACTGGCAAAAACACTGCTTGGATTGGGCGGGGTGCCTTGAGGTGATCATGATGGTTACAGAGATTAATTCAATAATCCCGCTCCTTGCTGTGCTAGTATCAATGCTCGCGTCAGTTCTGATACTTGCATTCGGAAAATACCCGAATATCAGGGAAGGATGGACATTTGTCGCAGCGTTTATCAAGTTCGGGCTCGTGATCTCGATGCTTCCGCTGATACTCAAGGGGGGTGTGGTCACTTACACAGTTGTTGAGATGCTCCCGAATCTTCCAATCGCGTTTAAGGTTGACGCATTCGGGATACTATTTGCGATCACATCCTCGTTCTTGTGGATATTCGTTTCGTCCTACTCCATCGGATACATGCGATCGCTAAATGAACATGCGCAGACCAGATACTTCTTCTGCTTCGCAATAGCGCTCTCTTCAGCCGTTGGAATTGCGTTCTCAGCAAACCTGATCACGCTCTTCTTGTTCTACGAACTCCTGACAATCTCAACATATCCGCTAGTTGCACACAACGAGACGCCTGAGGCTATCAGTTCGGGCAGGAAGTACCTGACGTATCTGATGATCGCAGGAGTCTCACTACTGTTCTCGATTCTGGTGGTCTATCACTACACCGGCACAACAGAGTTCTCATTTGCTGGCATCGCAGGAATGGAGACGATACCGCAGACAACACTCATAATCCTCTTCGTAACGTTCATGATCGGATGCGCCAAAGCCGCGTTCATGCCGCTTCATGCATGGCTGCCAGCGGCGATGGTCGCACCGACTCCGGTGAGCGCACTTCTCCACGCAGTGGCAGTTGTGAAGGCGGGCGTCTTCACAGCGGTACGGGTCATCCTCTACGTCTACGGGGTCGATCTGATGCAAAACAGTGGTATCTGGCTCTACATGGCGTATTTCGTATCGATAACTATCATTCTCGCCTCGATCTACGCACTGATGCAAGACAACCTCAAGAAACGGCTTGCGTACTCGACGGTGAGCCAGTTATCCTATATCGTGCTCGGAGCAGTGCTCATAACACCGCACGGACTCACAGGCGGGATGCTACACATACCATATCATGCGTTCATGAAGATCACGCTCTTCATGTGCGCTGGCGCTCTGATTGTGACTGCTAAGAAGGAGAATATCAGCGAGATGAACGGAATCGCCAGACAGATGCCGATCACGATGCTTGCATTCACAGTCGGAGCCCTCGGCATGATCGGGATGCCGCCTGTCGGGGGGTATGTGACCAAGTGGTTCTTGCTCCTGGGTGCCGCGGAGCTGCACAGTATGATTCTCATAGCAGTGCTGCTCGTAAGTGCGGTCTTGAATGCCGCATACTTCTTCCCAGTCATATATGTTGCGTTTTTCAAGAAGCCGGACCATAAACTTGTGTACAATGAGGCACCGCTTACGATGCTTGTGCCGCTTGTCTTGACTGCGATCATATCGATTGTGATCGGGATATGGCCCGATGCGCCGGGGATGTTTCTGGATATCGTAGAGATAGCGGTTGCAAATGTAACAGGAGGAGGGATCTAACGATGTGGTTTTTAGAAAGATGGTTGGAAAACAAAAAAACCGTGAAAAAATTAGTTTACGTGCTCTACGCAAGTCTTATCATCAGTTGTCTGCTCGGATTTGCGATTCATCTTGCATCACCCGCTGAGCATGTAGGGCCTGATGAGCATGCCGCACCTGCCGAGCACGGCGAACATGAGGAACACGCTCCTTTCGCATTCGAGCAGATTCCGATCTTTTCTGCAATCTTTGGGTTCATCGTATGCACACTGCTCGGTCTCGGTTCAAAGGCGTACGGGCACAACGTTGTCATGAAGGAGGAGGATTACTATGACAAGTGAGATTATGACCGTGCCACCAGCCGCGATATTCATCGTCGGCGCACTCTTAATCCCGCTCTTCAAAGGAAAGCTGCGGCAGGCATACCTGCTACTGATAGCGGTTGCAGCCATCCTGGATGTGTACTTTATGCAAGGGGGTGTCTACTGGCTCCACCCGTTCATGGAGTACGAACTGGTCTTTGGGAGGGTTGATCTCTTAAGCAAGTGCTTCGCGTATGTCTTCACAATCGCGGCTCTCGCAATGACGTTTTATGCGCTGCGTGTTACGGAGGCAGGCGAACATATTGCCGCGTTCCTCTATATCGGAAGCGCTCTTGGCGTCGTCTTTGCAGGTGACTTGATCACGGTCTTCATCTTCTGGGAGGTAATGGCGTGGGCATCAGTCGCATTGATCTGGTACAGGCGCACGAAGGCATCGGTCGATGCCGGATTTCGGTACTTGCTGGTGCATGTCGGGGGTGGCGTCCTACTCCTCGGCGGAATTATCCTCTACATGCAGGAACCAGGTGGGCTTGTTGACGGCTCTCTGATCATTAACGGCTCTCTGGCTAAAGTTGTTCCATTCACAATCGACGCGTTCACTTACGCGTCCCCAGCAACAATCTTGATCCTCCTCGGATTCATCATCAACGCGGCAGTGCCGCCGCTCCACGCATGGCTGCCTGACGCGTATCCTGAGGCAACGATCACTGGTGCGGTCTTCATGACCGCGTTCACCACAAAAACAGCGGTCTATGTACTTGCCCGTGGGTTTGCAGGATTCACAATAGACGGATTCGCAATCCTGATGTGGCTCGGTGCAATAATGGCAATATATGGAGTTGTCTACGCTATTCTTGAGAACAACATCAGAAGGCTTCTCGCCTACCACATCGTGAGTCAGGTCGGTTACATGGTCTGCGGTATCGGGATTGCGGCAAGTGCTGCAAGCGTGACTGGCACTAGTATCATCAGCCAGACCGCAATTGACGGAACTGCAGCACATGCATTCTGTCACATCCTCTACAAAGGGCTCCTCTTCATGAGCGCAGGCGCAATAATCTACATGACCGGCAAAAGCAAGCTCACGGAGTTAGGCGGGCTCTACAAGGTCATGCCGCTAACGATGATCTTCTACATGATCGCAGCGTTCTCGATTTCAGGAGTGCCGCTCTTCAACGGTTTTACAAGCAAATCTGTAATCATCCATGCCGCAGAGATGGCTGGCAATGCGCCAATCTTCCTGATGCTCGAGATTGCTGCGGTTGGAACGTTCCTATCAGTCGGTCTGAAGCTGCCGTACTTCGCATTCTTCGGAAAAGACTCCGGGATAAAGGCAAAGGACCCACCCACAAACATGCTAATCGGAATGGGTATCGCAGCATTCCTGTGTATCCTTCTCGGGGTGTATCCGAGTCTGCTCTACAACATACTGCCATATCCTGCGGCGATTGCCGATTATGCGCCGTACGCAGCAGGGCACGTCATGGGATCGCTCCAGTTACTGCTCTTTACTTATGCGGGTTTCCTCGTCCTCAAGAAGAAACTACAGCCTGAGAATACGATCAGTCTCGATACCGACTGGTTCTACCGCAAAGGCGGCGTGATATTTATGTGGGTTGTGAACAACCCGCTAGCACGTAGCACACAATGGACGATTGACGCAACGCTGGCTGTCAAGGACTTCGCGGTCTGGTTCAGCAAGAATCCGGTCGAAGCGCTCGGAATCATTGCAGACAAACTCTGTCTCGGGGTTCTAAGCATCTCAGAGGGGGCGACTGCATCCGGAAAGAGTGCGAAAGCGACGCTTGATTCTCGCATGAGCGCGTATCCGGGAGAGCCGGTCAGAAGAGACCCGATTGGGGTCTCGGTCTTGCTCGGAACAGCATTCCTGTTCGCGTATCTGGTGATCTATGTGGTCGCCCCGCATCTGTCGGTCTATTCGATGATCGGTCTATTTGTGGTTGCGGTGATCGCAGGAATCGGGGTACGGGTGCGGGAGATGATGCGAGGGGTGGGGGGGTGATACCAGACTAATTGAGACGCTGGTACACGCTTTTCCTATGACCTACCGTTATGAGATATATTTCATTTGTATCATATTTTATGGCGTATATCGCCCGGTACTTTCCAACTCTCAATCTATATAATCTACCAAAGTGCGCATCATCAATTCCTGTTAGCGTTCTACCCATTGTGGGTTTCGACTTCAGCTCGATCGCTTTCTTTAGAATCCTCGTCTGGGTCTCCTTATCCTTCAGTTTGTCAAAATTCTTCTTGACGTATAGGAAAGTATAAACGCATTTGTGTATCCTGCTGCTGAAATTAGGTACATGATGAGGAAAACATCACACTTCAATTTTGCCCCGAAGGGGATTTCTTGAATTCTTCTGTAAAAATAAGATCGAACAATTTTCATCACCGGGAAAAAAGAGCGTCATGCAAGCAATTCCTGATACATCCCCATAAACTCTTCTTCTGAGAAAACCCGATCATTGCGAATGTCCTTGATCCCTTTTTTTATGCTCTCTATCTCCACCCGGTCAGAGAGTGTCTCCAATGTCTCGAGTGGGCTTTCGTATATGTGTCTTGGTATCGTTACCATTTCTACATCGGCGCTTGAAACTTCTGTCATCGTATCGTCTCGTTGTTCTAATGCCTGTCGCTCTACATATAGTTTACGAGATGGAAGATGCTGGTGCATGAGCGGTTTGTCCCGGTTGACAAGTCGGATTTCCGGAATCAGGCTTGCTCAGTGCGGGAGGTTATGCGAGGGGTGGAGGAGTGAGATTGTGCGGCGGGCGAAGAAGTCCGCCATTTGTTATTTTTGGTGTTTCTTCGCCACAGGGGTGAACAAGCGTTTAAACTTCAGTAGCACCTATCAGATAACATGAGATTTGAACCGGAACGATGCCATCAAAACCCCGATGGTGCACAGGAGTTATCATGAATTCGGCAGATACTAACGGTAGACAAACAATGATATAGAAGGAAGGATTTACCAATGATTGTCTTCATGCCACCCCCAACAGATCGTGTTCCGGGGTTGGTTGGTGAGTTTCTTGAATGGTTCAACTCCTGAGACACTGAGGAGATCGACCCGGTTATAGCGGCGGGCGTGACGCATTACGAGATTGCGAGGATTCATCCGTTCATAGACGGAAACGGCAGAACAGCAAGGATTA
>JAYELB010000248.1:0-2648 GCA_034717055.1 Methanobacteriota archaeon | reverse complement strand
CCCCGGAGATACGTTCTGCCAGCCCGATCTTGCCAGACTCTTGAGAATACTCGCAGAGAAGGGCGTGGAAGAGTTCTATCAGGGAAGAGTTGCAAAGCAGATCGATTCTGATATGCGCGAGAATGGCGGGCTTCTTCGGTATGACGATCTTGCCTTAATCCCGTTTCCGATCGTCAGAAAGCCCCTGAAACGAAAGTTCAGGGGGCTAGCTATATACAGTATGCCTCCGCCGGGCGCAGGAAGGAGTCTCCTCTTCACGCTCTCGATGATAAACATGGTAAAGCCCGCGCACCTCAACCGGGACGAGTTCGACCGGGCGCACCTGCTCGTTGAGATATTTAGAAACGCCCTCTTGGAACGATCAGACAGACCATTCGACCCCAATTATTACCCGCAGGTGGCAGAACAGGACATGTTAAAACGCACATACGTCCGCAAATGCATCCGCGAGATCAACCGTGAAACGCAGATACGCATCCCGATCCACGAGACCGAGGACGAAATCTCAGGCGAGACCACCCATCTCTCTGTAATAGACGGTTCAGGAATGGCGGTCAGCCTGACCCAGTCGATTGAGAGGACGTATGGGAGCAAAGCTGCTGCGGACGGACTCGGATTTCTCTATAACAACTACCTGATGGATTATGACTATAAAGTATTCTCCCATCCGTTCTATCTGCGCCCGAATGCAGTCCCGTGGGCTACGGTCGCACCGACCCTCATCTTCCGTGGTAAGGAGATCTGGATGGCTGTGGGAAGTCCCGGGAGTGAACGGATATTCTCTGCAATCGCCCAGTTCTTAATCCACGTCGTCGATGAGCACCAGTCGATCGGCGAGGCGATGTACGCGCCGCGTCTGCACTGCTCGCTTGGGGGACGCGTGAGTCTTGAGGCAGAACGTTTTCCTGACAGGTTTCCTGCATTTTTCCGGCAGAAAGGGTACCGGATCGACGAGAGAGAGTCGTTCTCATTTTATCTCGGCGCAATACACGCGGTACTGAAAAAGCACGACGGCACCGGCTTTCAGGGCGTGGCTGAAGTCAGAAGGGACGGAACTGCCGGTGGATACTGACCATGGGCATCGTGTACCCCCTGTTGGTATCCATCCCACACGGCGGGGACACTATCCCACCTGAAGTTGCGGACATCGTTAGCATAACAGAGAGGGATATCTTCTTTGACGGGGACGCACTCACCCGCGAGATATATGGCTTTGGGAAGCGTGTTGACGCGATGACCGAGACACCGATCGCACGGGCGATTGTGGACGTGAACCGGGCTTCTGATGACCGCGCTCCTGAAAATCCGGATGGAGTCGTGAAGACCGTGACAACAGATGGCACACTGGTTTATAGGGAAGGTATGTTTCCTGATGATGCTCTCATTGATGAATTATTGCAGAGATATTACTTTCCGTATCACGAACAGCTGGGGAATCTCCTTTCGAACCGTAGCATCAGACTGGCTCTTGACTGCCACAGCATGCTAAAGCGTTCTCCTGCGGCAAGCGATCGCCCGGGAGAGACAAGACCGCTGATATGCCTGAGCAACCGGGGTGACAGGGAGGGGATGCCTGTAGGGGGATGCGGTCCTGTAACCTGCCCTCCTGAATGGATACGTGCGCTTGCAGAATCGCTTGGGCAGGCGTTTGCTGGCGAGGGTGAGGTTGCGATAAACGATCCGTTCGCGGGCGGGTACATCTCACAGTATCATTACGAGCGGAGTGGGATACCGTGGATCCAGATCGAGATCAACCGCAAGCTCTACCTGAACGAGATGTATTTTGATCCGGAACGATTGAGAGTGGACCAGAGGATCATTCGGGAATTAAGAGAGAGAATATTCGATGCTGTTCTACGATTCTTAGCTGTTCTCTGATATTCCTCGTTTTCAGGTGTTTTAACACCTTCCTCGCTTGATACTGGTACTGTCCAGCTGTTTCCTCGATCCGGTTATCATGGAACCGTTATGTAAGATATGCGAAATCCATATTCAGGCATCTGCAATCGGTTAGATGCCACACCATTCTCATGACCATGGTGCATCAAATCAACAGAATCCAGTTTAAAACATTTTTAACTCCCGAAATAGTATGTACCCACGTGTTCAGTAGGTAATCTCTGTAAATAGCACCTTATCAGTCTTTTCATTGGTATATAATTGGAAATGCGTGGGGGGCGTCTGTTCAACCGCTGTAAGGTATATATTAAGTAATATTGGTGATGGGATAAAGCTTATAAAGGATTAACACTAAAGAATTAATGTTAAAAGGTCAAGAGGTGAACTATAATGAAATACATGTACTCAGACTCGGTTGAACTACCGGTGCAGCGCGATTTTATCCGCGATCTGCAAAATCTACTGAAAGCGACCGTGGACGTATATCCACTGGAACAGGAGATTATCTCCGATAATAAAAAGATGGCGGATGAACTCCGCGCGAAGGATCAAAAGATTGCCATACTCGAAACATTTGAAAGCGATGTCAGGACGCACCTTGACGAGATGGTTACGGACGACACCATAGAGGGGGTGGCTGTATGTAAAAATACGACCGCGATGGCATGTACCTCGTGTACGGATCAGCAGAAAGCAACGATTAAGTCAGATTTCGATGAGATCATAAGCGACCTGACTGGGAAGGTCGA
>JAYELB010000247.1:0-11325 GCA_034717055.1 Methanobacteriota archaeon | reverse complement strand
TGTTCCTTTTTTAATTGTTGACTTCTCCCTATATAGTCTCTCTTCATTAATTTTTAATTGCAGAGTCTCTTCCATATTTCTTATTTTATCCAGAGGATCTTTGAGTTCCCCTTCGAGTTCGTTTTTCTGTTTCTGAAGTCGCTCGATCTTCTCAAGAACCGTGACATTGTCCACCAACTTCTTGCCATAACCAACCACACGATGAATATTTACACCGCTCTTCATATCTCTGAAATTTAACCTGCCGACTGAATTGGAATTGCCGAAACTCATGTATCATTAAGTGGATGGCTCTATCAAACCGTGCAGGAGGTGAGTGACGCTATACCCGGACCAGATACAACATTGCATGCGGAGGAAGGAATTATAATGATAAATGAAAAGGAGGCATAATTTTGGGAATAATGAAACATATCACCGTTTTTACGGTTCTTATACTCGTTCTGGCATCGGGTTGCGTGACCCCGTCAGATAAGGAAGGTGCGGAACCTGTGTCTGTGCATGTGGTCAAGATTGGTGCATTGCTGCCGCTCACAGGCGGCCTTGCTGCGTATAGCGGACGGGGCGCGGCTTGCGGTAAAGAAGGTGAACGAGAATGGAGGCGTTCTCGGCGGCAAGGTCGCTCTTGTCACCACAGACTTACAGACTACGGGAGTCGCTGCAGTCGGTGCAATGAACCAGCTGGTAACCATCGACAAGGTTCCTGCCGTGATCTGTGCTGCAGGAAGTGGCGTGAGTCTGGCTGTTATCGATATAGCAGTGAACAACCATATCGTCCGGATATCTCCCTCAAATACCGCTCCGGACTTTACGACACATCCTGACGACGGATTCTACTATAGAACCGTCCCATCAGACGCGTTGCAGGGAAAAGCGATGGCAAAACTTGAGAACGAGAGCGGATACGTCAATGTAGAGTCTTTTTATTATTTTCTGGGAACGTCGGATTGTCTTACGCAATCACAACTGCCATAATGGCGCACTATCGATCTAAAAAGTAGTTTACACCGATAATCTGTGTCTATCTGCGTTAATCTGTGGCTGATACTATTTTAGCCACCGATTAACACCGGTTTCACTGATCACATCCATTTAATTATATTTGTATTTGCCGGGTTGGCATCATGTTTTCAACCGACCAGAACAAATTAAAAAACACGCATGACCTGCTATCGCAGTGCTTATACTGTCGATGAAAAAGCGGTTTTCAAAATCGTGGCTACTGCTACTGTTTATGCGACTTTTACGTACCAAGTCTCTCAATGTAAGCACGCTCGTCCTCAACAACCCTTATGGTATGGGATTTGAGGAATTCTTTAAGGAGGAGTTCGAGAAACTCGGCGGAACCGTTATCAACCGTGTCAAATATGACCCGAACGGGTGACGTTCGATTCCGAGGTCGATAAGGTATCCGCGAACAATCCGGAGGTTATCATCCTTGTCGGTTATCCGGACACCGGAAGCATAATCCTCAAAGCCGCTTACGAGAAGGGCGCCATGGATGTGAACGACTGGCTGCTTTCAGAGGGAATGCGTACCGATGAACTGGCTCTAAAGGTCGGGAAGACCGCCAGAGGCAACTACATCGTGGCTAACTTCACAGGCACAACACCAGACCCGCGAGCCACAGGTCCTGCTTACGACACCTTTGCAGCGGATTACGAAGCAGAATTCGGCAGAGAACCAGCCACATTCAGTTCGAACACTTATGATGCAGCTGCGATCATCGCACTCGCAATCGAGAAAGCCAAAAGTGCAGACGGGACCGTAATACGGGACGCGATACCAGCAGTTGCGGACGCACCCGGCGAGGAGGTTTCAGACATCGGAACCGCGCTTGCACTGATCAGAAACGGAACAGAGATCAACTATCAGGGCGCATCCGGAGATATTACCTTCGATAGCGTCGGCGATGTCTTCGGGGAATACTGCACGTGGCAGGTAACCGCGGATGGAAACGTAACACTGGGCGAATCGATAGCAGTCAAGTAATCGCCCTTTCTTTTATTTTTTTGCATCAGTCAAACGCAGGTCAGCCATCCGTCTTCTACCCATATTGTCACCGATTTCAAATCATAGAAGCATCATCATGCAGTTGGATATCAGATCGCCGTAGACGACGGCAGCTACAAATCCCACTGTGATCGGGATCATGAACGGCAGTCTGGGCGTCACCCATACACGCTTGCCAATCAATCCTCTTGATGCGAATTGCTCCAATCGTTTCAGGACAATATCATCGATCTTGACACCACCTCTCGTGAACCTCTTCTTAACCACCCCGCCTTCACATTCAAAATCCTCGATCAGTCTGATGTGCCGACCCTTCAAATCAGATATCCTGCACTTATAGCCTACAACCAGGTACCACGGTTTTTTCATGGTCTCGCGCACCGGTAATGTGTAGAGGTTGTATGCAAGGATTCCAATCGGCACGAAGATGTTTAGCAAGACTGCATTCGCAAGCGTGCTGAATGCGAAGATATCCGGAGGCGGTGCGCCGCTTAACGGTAGCCCGTATCCGAAGACTGTTATATCCGGAAAAGCCGGAAAGATAAACGACAGCGCGATCAGCGCCTTTGCATCCGCACCCCCGAATGCCCCAAGCCAGAACAAGATGTATACGACCACGTAGGTACCCACAACCGAGACTGCCATAAACATAAGGTACCTGCTCCCTTGCGCGAGAGCGTCCGCGATCACGAATGGCAGGGCAGCAACGAAGACCACGCCCCAGAGTTCATTTGGCACGGTTCTGGTCTTAAGGTCACATCGGCATGAGTACAACAGGAATATCAGACAGATAAAGAGTTTTATCAGATCGATCATGTGCCCACGTTATATGGATTTTACCTGAACCGTATTTTATTCTTTTGGGGCGCGTCTCGGTTTATAGGGAATTACCAGGGCACTACCCGGAATCCGGAAAAACCATCTCACTTAACTCCTCAACGGTCAGGAGCGGTGGAATATCAATCCCTTCCTTAAGTAAGTCTGGCGAGAGTCTGGCGATAACAGGCAGCGTTATTCCGGTTTTTTCCAGAATTTTCCGCTCTGAAAAGACGTTCCTCGTGTCGCCATCCAGTACGATCTTGCCATTATCCATCACAACTGTCCGTCTGGCGTATCCTGCCACGAGGTTCATATCATGAGTTACGAGTATGATCGTCTTCCCGAGTTCATTCAGATGCCGGATCTGCTGCAGAAACTTGTTCACATGCCCCCAGTCCTGTCCGGTGGTGGGCTCGTCGAGCACGATTATGTCAGGCTCCATCGCAAGGATGGATGCCACCGCGAGACGCTGGCGCTGACCCCGGCTTAATGAGTGTGGGTGCCGGTCTCGAAACTCTTCAAGTTCCATCATCGAGATAGCATGGTTCACGCGCTCTTCGATGGCAGTACCACTAAGTTTGATGTTTTCCAGACCAAATTTCAGCTCCTTGGTAACGCTATCCGTAAAGATCTGATTATCTGGGTTCTGGAAGAGATACCCCACACTCTGCGCGAGCGTCGCCACCCGCATATCTGATATGTCATTGCCATCGATACAGATTGTTCCACTATTGGGCTTTAAAAACCCGATCAAATGATTTATGAGGGTGGTTTTTCCTGCACCATTGTGCCCGATCAGTGCCACAAAATCACCTTCCGGGATCACAAGGTTGATGTCGTCGAGAGCAACCTTCCCGTCTTCAAAGGTGTGTCGCAGATTCTTAATCTCGATCTTTGGTTTCGGTGCGGTTCTGGTGGGTGGTGTGTGAGCAGTCCTGAATCGTGCGATATTGGCAGGTTTGTCATAGAGTAATTGGCATAATCTGGCAAGCATCGCATTATACGATGAACCGGTTGGCAAATCCCCCTCGAAATCGCCAGAACCATTTTTCATTGCATGAATAATCTCTGATAATTGAGGTAGGGCTATGCCAATGCTTTTTAACTGATCATGTCCATCACCAAAGATTTTATCTGGTGTATCATCCATGATAATCTTCCCCCGATCCATAACAACGACGCGATCTGCAAGATGTACCACTTCATCAATTTTGTGTTCGATTAAGATAATAGTCATATCTTTTTCTTGATTTAACTTCCTTACAAGAGAGAGTACCTCGCCTGTGCCGACCGGATCAAGATCAGATGTCGGTTCATCCAGGACCATAACATGCGGCTCCATCGCAAGCGTGCCTGCTATCGCAACCCGCTGTTTCTCACCTCCGGATAGTGTGAAGATAAAACGATCTCGCATATTTTCCATGCCAACGGTGTGCATAGCCCGATCTATCCGCCCTAATATTTCTTCTTTTGGCATTCCGAGGTTTTCCGGTCCGAATGCAATATCTTTTCCGACTGTAAGTGAAAATAACTGGGTATCCGGGTTTTGGAAGATGATTCCCACATCCGATGCCATTTGATGTACTTTATAATTCCGGACATTCTTCCCGTTTATCACGATCTCGCCTTCGAGGTTTCCGCCTGCGATTTTTGGTACGAGTCCGTTTAAGCACTGGATGAGTGTGGATTTCCCGGAGCCGCTTGCGCCAAGAAGCAGCACGAACTCGCCATCATCGATGTGCAGGTTGATGTCTCTTAATGTCGGTTCGGACATGTTGGGGTATGTGTAGCTTACGTTTTGGATATCGATCATGGTTTTGTTCCGTTTGGTAACGACGTGTACCCTCCTACTACATAAATCTTATATATTAGCACGAAGCACGAAGCTCTGATGAAAGGATTGTTCCGGTATGAGCAGAAAGATACGTGTATGCACAGGCTCGACCCGCGGGTGAAGCTGATGTGGGTTTTCGGAATGTCTGTTTTAAGCATGTTGTTTGGATCGCCATCACTTCTGCTCATTGCGTTTCTATCCACGCTGCCGTTCTGGATAATGGTCAAACCGTCGGCGGCAAAGATCCGTGCGATACTGTTTGTCTTCGGCACGATGGTCTTTGGTTTCATGCTCACGCAGTCCATCTTCTATTATTGGGGCGACCCCACGAATCCGACGTTTACAATCATACCTGCAACATTTCCGGTGATCGGAGCGATCACTGGCGGGATACATTTCTACGCAGCGGGTGCGTGGTACGGGCTTATCCAGTCGCTTCGGTTTATGACTACTGTGAGTGCGGCTTCGGTCTTTGTTGCAAGCACGCACCCAAGCGAACTACTCGTCGGACTCGTGCGGTTTACAAGGATGCCGTTCACAAATATCCGGATCGGATTTCCAAACGAGATTGCGTTCATGGTGTCTTCAGCGGTCGGGTTTGCACCATCGATGATCGAGGAGAGTATGATAATTATAAACGCGATGCGAGCGCGCGGGCTTGAGATCAAGGGCGGTATCAGGACGAAGATCAGGGCGCTGCGACACATCTTCTTCCCGATGGTGGTCGGGCTTCTGCGCAAAGGGAGGCAGATTGCAATTGCCGCCGATGCGCGCGCGTTTCGTGCAACAAAGAACCGCACGTTTGTAGACGAACTGCAACTAAGGCGAGGTGATTATCTTATGTTAATCTACATCGTCGTGTTTCTGGTGGTTGGTACATACATGAGTTCCATCGGTTTTGGTGGGACCGCGCCGGGGTTGGGTGCATGAACCGGATTCGAAAAGGTCGGGTTCTGGTGCTTTCGATCGCAATCATCTTGGTTATTTCACAAGCAGCCATTGCTGGCGAGTGGCGGGGCAGCGGCACCCCACTCTACACCATCGCATCAGGCAGCCTGCATGGCGGCGTCCATATCGAGGGGGGGCACGGACTCACATACGCAGACCCATACACCGAGTATTTCGATCTTCCTGATAATATAATTTACGCACGTCTGTATGTTCCGATGTGGAACTACAACAAAGGGGACACGCTAACGGTCTCAATAAACGATAACGATCTGAAAACACGGGAAGAACCCGATTACATTGCTGCATGGGGTGTCTGCTGCTATGCGTATGATGTCACCGGTGCCCCCTTTAAGGAAGGGCTTAACGTGATCTCGGCGACTTATGAGAACAACAACGGCGCCCCTTATGGGATATTTCTTGTTACAGTCTATGAAAACGAGAGCATGCCATACACCCAATTCTGGATCGATGAGGGGAACTATGCGCTTAACAAGGCGACTGCTGATGGCGGCACTAAAGATCAAGGAGAGGCGTTGTTCTCGGGGGATGTGAAGACCGAGACTGTCGAAAAAGCAGACCTGTGGACGGTGATGATTGCAGGAACCGGGGGGGAGATTGACGAACTGTGGTTCAACTCAAAACTCCTCGGAAAAGACGTGGGAAGAGCGAAAACAGGAAGCTACCTGGATTTTGACCATTTCAACGTATCTGACGACCTGATAAGCCACAACAATACAGTAATCTTTAAGAGGGGAGATGAGCAGTACCTGCACCCATTTAATGCGGTTTTAGTGCTTGAACATAAGAGCGGAGTCGAAGGCGACAAGGAATTGACGGTTTATGAAGCGCAATCATCTCTCAGGTCCGGCATTCCGGTTCCGGTCATTGCAGTACTCGCGATCGCGATTATCGGATTTTTTCTAATATACCTCAAAAAAAAACATGAGCGAGGACGGGATTAATATGAATTACAGATCACTATTCTTTGTTTTTGTCATAATACTGGCATTATTACTTCCATCTGTCGTCTATGCGGCTGGCAGCGTCGATGATATGGATATCACAGTCACCATCCCTGACCGGAAAGAGGGTGTGTTCGCACCTGATAAACTGGTGGCAAGCGGCTCAGAGGAAGGCGCACGCATCACTTTCGAAAACCGCGGCACAGAGACCGCAATCATCTCCGCAACGATTGTGGTTCCTGATCTCTTACCGCTGTCCGTGCCAACGCAGGAACTGAGCAGTCAGATTACACAGGATGGTAACACCCTGAGCGTCAGTCAGATGGTGATCGCAGGTGGAGAATCCGTGATCGTGCGAATCCGGGTGAAACCCCCTGAGTCGATCCCGATGAAGACGGATGAAACGTTTCGGATAACTGCAACGGCAAAAGACGGTAGCAGAACCGAATACACCCACAAGATCACAATCATCCCGCCGCCGTCATGGATCACTTATGGCACCATCATCATCAGTTTATTGCTGGTCGCAATAGTAATCCTCGCAGTCAAACGGTTCGGAATTCTTGAGATGTACTCCACGATCGATCTTGTCACAATCGCACTGCTCGCAGCGCTTGCCGGTGTTGTGTTCAGGTGGTTCTGGCAGACGTTTAATGACATGTTAGGTCCGCTTGGTGGACTCTTGTTCACGATACCGGTATCCGCGCTGATGGTGATCGCGCTGCATCTCGTCAGAAAACCCGGCACTGCTATGCTGCTTTTCCTTGTAGACCAGCTGGTTTGCATGGTGATCTGGGGTTCAAACATCACAGTCTGGCTCGGATGGTATCTGCTTGAGGGTGCAGTCGTGGACGTAGAGGTTGCGCTTTTAAAGGGAAACTATGCGGATACGCGAATTGCATCCATGATATATGGCATGTCACGGGGTTTTATCTCCTACTGGCTATTCTACTTCCTTTTCGCGCCGACTGCGTGGAAGATCTGTTATGCTCCGTGGTACTCGTGGCTTCAGGTCGGACTTGCAGTCATTGGCGGACTCGTCGGTGGATCGATCGGGTATGATGCGGCGCGGAAGATGCGGAGCGCGATGATGTGATGAGTAGGATTCCAAATCGTGGCTGGCATATTGGGACTTTTTATTAATTTCTGGTTACCATATACTGTCTTATGGCACATGTTTAGCTAACCACGAGATTACACTGATTTCCACAAGATTTCTGTGTTAATCTCGTGTAATCTGTGGCTAAAAGTTTTATTTGCCACAGATTAACACGGATTACACTGATTCAGAAGTCCCATCGTACCACTGTTTACAGGATTGACCTCATGTTTTTTTTCAACCGACTGGAATCAATTAAAAAACACACATGACCTGGCTCCGCAGTGCTTATACTGTCGATGAAAAAGCAATTTCAGAATCGTGGCTACCGCCACTGTTTTTGAGAGTTTTACGTACCAAGTCTCGGCATATCCGAGGCGCGGGTCAGGAGAATTTTTATTATTTTTTTATTATTTTTTGATCACCATGATTGTTGGCAGCTCTCTGGTTTTGAGTGGCGGTTGACTCGTTTCTCCATTGCTCCGAAAGCTCTCGCGACCCACTGCGGCAAACAAACATAACCGGAAGAACTTAAAAACTGTCCGGATTACGCGCGGATGGGTTAAGAATAGTTGGATAAACGTGCTAAATAATGACAAATTTCTTTCAGAGCAACGGGTATGGGGAAATGTTTATATGGTGTGAAGTTCACATGTCGCATACACATGTACAAATTAGTAATACTACATACAGGTGAATAATATTATGAGACCTATTATACTAGCAATGCTTATGTTGTCTATCATACTCGTCATACCCGTCATAGCGGCAGAGACTGCCACTGGCGGGCACGGACAGAACGGCCACGCCGGAGAGAGCTACGCCGGCGACAATCCGCTTCTCACATACCAACACGGAACCCTCAGAGGAGACCTCATCTACACAATCGGTGACAGCAAGTACTCTGGCAGGCTACACCAGAACGCCACATATACTGTTAATCTTCCGATCGAGCTCCCAAAAGGGGCAACAGTCGAGTTTGCACGGCTGTACACCTACTGGACATGGAGTTATATCGGGAGCAATGGCACGTATCCGGATATGCAGGTCACATTTGACGGAACAGAGATAAATCCCGATCAGACGTTCACCGACCGCAAGGGAATATCGCCTTATAATTATCCGGCTGGAACATACTGCTACGATGTTACCGACCGGGTTACATCCGGCGGAGCGTACACGGCAGTCGTTGAAAATGCAGCCACCGACCTTAAAAAGTTCAGCGTGAACGGAATCGGGTTTCTGGTTATTTACAACGATCCGGACGGAGATGAGATCGAGTACTGGGTCAAAGAAGGATGCGATATCATCTCTGTCAATGAGGATGTCGGCGTAACCGCAGAGGCGGCAACTACGCAATTTGTCTTCGAAGGAGATGTTCATCAGGGCAATGTGGGGGATGTGGCGAAAGCAACCCTCACAACAGTCGTTGCTTCCGGAGATAAGGGTAAAAACACCATGACATTCAATGAGGAGTCGTACAGTGGCGTGTACGCAGGCGATCCATATCCTGATCTTGCAATCGATGAGCGCGATGTGAGTGCGCATCTGGTAGCCCGCGACAACACGGTGCGGATCCGGGATGATGGAGACTTCATGGCTCCGAGCAACGCGTTTCTTGTGGTCTCTTGTGGATCGCAGCAACCGGCATCGGAATCGCCATCCGAACCAACCTCAGAACCGGCATCAGGATCATCATCGACATCAGAATCGACACCGGGGTTAGGACCGTTCCTTACGATTCTCGTAATAACCCTATCGCTCATTGCATTAAGAAGACGATCATGAACTGGAATGTCGTTCGAGAGGATGCATCCTGCCATCTCAACGAGATCAGGTACGTACTGACAGTAACGCTCATACTATCATCACTTCCCGTTACATCAGCACAATACGCCTCTGACGGATTCAACCTCGATACGATCCGGCACGACACCGTCGTAGGAGGCGTCTATGTCGATGGCGGGCACGGGGTGGGAACCTCGCCATACACACAGGTCTTTGAAAACGTTCCTTCTGATCTTCTCTTCGCACGCCTCTATGTGGGTGTGAAAGGCGGCACAAAAGAAGCGACCGGCTGGGTTTCGGTGGTATTCAACGGGCATGATCTCGAAACGATATCTCTTGCAGGGTTAAACGACACCAATCCGGAGGTCTACTGCTCCGGAAACGGCGAATACTGGGTCCATTACGATGTGGCGGAATACGTCACCAGCGGTAATGACAACACTGTGACGATCACAACAGGCGGCAAGATTGACGGCAGGGTCAAGGGAACCACGCTTGTTGCAGTCTACAGCGATTCCGGCGAAACCAGCAAGGAATACTGGATATGCGAGGGGAACATAAACCTGAACTACCGGACAGAGCACGACAGTGAGACCGTCTCTTTCGAGAGGATGATAGGGAATTTTGACGATATCAAGTCTGCCACACTCCGGACGATGTACCTCTCTGGAAACGAGGATGTGAACGACACGCTTTCATTCAACGGCCATCTGATAGCAGAGGATGCTGCGGATGGCGGGTGCAAGGAGGACGGGGCGTATGTGTGGAGGGACCTCTGCTTTGATCTGGACTCCTGGGATGTTACCGGGTATATCCGGTCACAGAACAACATGACATACAATCGGAAGATAGACGGATACTTACAGCCTGTTGGCGCAGTGTTGATCGTGGAACATGCAGGGAAGGTTCCGGCACCATCTTCCGGGCCAACAGAATCGGCACCGGGATTTGAATCACTATTCGTAACTATAACAATTCTTATAGCAGTTATTGTGGTGGGAAGACGATGAAGATTAAATGTAAACATGTCGTACTGTGCGCGCTCCTGCTAACCTTTCTCCCACACGCGGAAGCGACGTATGCGGTAGATGGCACGCCGATTGTTGCTGTAAAACACGAGACCGTTTCAGGCGGAATTTACGTGGATGGCGGACATGGCATTGGAAGTTCGCCCTACACCCAGAGTTTCAGCAACGTGCCTGCAAATGTGGTTTATGCCCGTATGTATGTCGGAATCTGGGGTGGAAACCCGGATTACACCGGAACGGTCGAGACCACGGTTAATGGGCATACCCTCGGGACGCTGAACCTTAGGGGCAAGGCAGACACCAACCCAAATGTGATGTGCACTGGCTTTGGGGTCTACCTTGTAACGTATGATGTGCCGGTATCGTACCTGAATGCTGGAAGCAACACGGCAGCGGTTACAACGTCGGGCGATATCGATGGTAGGGTCTACGGAGTCGCGCTCGCCGCGGTCTATGAGAGCGAGGGCTCTCCGGAGGTCGAGTACTGGCTAAATGACGGGCACGAGAATCTGAACGGCAAGAACTCGCACGACGAATGCACCACCTCCTTCGCTGCTGCGACCTCCTTAAATCCGGATGCTAGCCTCACGGTCGCGTATCTGTGCGGAAGTTATGGCGAGAAGGATTATCTCTACATAAACGACAATCAGATCGGTGGCGAGGATGTGGCTGACAGCATGGATGATTCCGCTGGAAGTTTTGATATCAAGACTTTTGATGTCACAGATCACTTTGATCCGGCAGGAAATACCCTGTTATTCAAAAGAGGTGGTGAAACAACGGTTCACCCGTTTGTTACAGTGCTCACGCTTACAAGCGGCGGCACACCAA
>JAYELB010000246.1:0-2662 GCA_034717055.1 Methanobacteriota archaeon | reverse complement strand
TAATGGTATCTTAGAGGGAATTAATAGCGTTGTGCAGTTATTAAAGAGGAGTGCTCGTGGTTATCGGAATATCCAGAATTTCATGACCATGATTTATCTTCGATTGGGGCACCTGGATTTCCAGTTAGGGAACTCACAAATAATAATCTACCACCCACCAGTTTTACACACTGGTCTCTTGATCGACAATAGCTGATAGAACTGCATGTATCCACGTATTGAGATTTCAGTGAGATTAAAGAGTAAGTAGTATTACAATACCATTCCAAAATAGATTTAATAAATCTGTAGGATGGTTTGTAAGATGGATATAAATGAAATATCGGACACACTCAAGTCGATCATTAAGAATACGGCAGAGAAATTTGGTGGTGCTGCAAAAAGAGAATACGTTGCTAAGATTACCATTGAATTACTGGATGGGAGTGCTCGTAAAGCAGAAAGTAAAGTTGGTTGGAGTAGAGACATGGTTAAGAAGGGTATGGGGGAGTTAACTACTGGTATCGGATGTGTGGATAATTATTCCGCCCGTGGAAACAAGAAGACCGAGGAAAAGATGCCTGAACTCGAGGAGGATATACGATCGATAGTAGATCCGAAGAGTCAGACTGACCCCAATTTCCAGACGTCTTTTGCATATACAAGGATAACGGCAAAAGCAGTTCGGCAGGCGCTGATCGGTGAAAAAGGTTACACCGATGATGAACTGCCCTGTGAAAACACGATACGGAATATTTTAAACCGTTTGGGCTATCAACTGAAGAGGATTCAGAAGACCAAGCCGATTAAGAAGATTCCTGAGACGGATGCGATTTTTGAGAATGTTGATGAAGCCAATCGTCAGGCAGACGATGATCCAGAGACTTTGAGAATCTCAATCGACGCTAAAGCTAAAGTGAACATCGGAGAGTTTTCCAGAGGTGGAAAATCCCGAGAAGAAGAACCAGAAGAGGCTTCAGACCATGATATGAATCCTGAGATAAAAATGGTTCCTTTTGGTGTATTTGAACCAACAACGGACCATCTATCGATCGTATTCAGCACCTCGATTGAGACCAGTGACTTTGTTGCGGATTGTCTGGAATTATGGTGGGATAAAAATAAAGAACGGCATGCGAATATCAGAAAGTTGGTCATAAATCTGGACAATGGACCGCACGTAAATAGCCATAGAACACAATTTATCAAAAGAATGATCGAATTTGCTGATAAAACGGGATTGAGAATCCAGCTAGTTTATTATCCCCCTTATCACAGCAAATACAACCCGATTGAACGATGTTGGGGAGTTTTAGAGATGCATTGGAACGGCACACTCTTGTCCTCAGTCAATAAAGCTATCAGATGGGCTGAAACCATGACATGGAACAGTGTGCATCCTGCAGTCCATCTTATCGATAAAGTTTACCAGAAAGGAGTGAAATTGACAAAAGAAGCGATGAAAATCTGCGAAGAGCGGGTCAAAAGATTGGGGGATTTACCAAAGTGGGATGTCACCATCGAGCCTGCATTCTGGTAGGTTATTTATTGGGAGCTGCCTAATACATCAAGTATCGGTAAGATTTGGAAAAGGGCTCACGATACTATTCTGTTTTACACTAAAAGTGATGACTACATCTTTAATTTTCAAAGGAAACCGCTTTCTGAGGGGTCTCTAAAAATATATTCTTTAGAAGATGAGAGGGGAAGGCATAGATTAGTTCCACTTTTGGTGAGTGGTATAAGAAATGGAGTGACGGGGCAACCTTGGAGGGGGATTGATCCCAATAAAAGAGGGAAAAATGGTATGCATTGGGTTACAACCCATGAAAAGTTAGAAGCTTATGATGATGCAGGTTTAATCGTTTGGCCTGAGAAAAAAGATGGTGCACCCAATCTGAAATATTATCTAGACGCTAATCCAGGTGTTGTGGTTTCGGATTTATGGGATGACATATTATCTGTCGGTGCTGTAAGAACACAATCTCTAAATTATCCCACACAAAAACCTGAAGTTCTCCTTGAACGCATAGTAAAAACATCCTCTAACGAAGGCGCCATTGTAGCCGATTTCTTCTGCGGTTCAGGCACTACCGCCGCAGTAGCTGAAAAACTCGGGCGACGCTGGATTACGTCTGACCTGTCTAAAACCTCAATACAGGTGGCAAGAAGCAGGCTTGTCAATCAGGATGCTGCGCCCTTCCTTGTCCAGAACCTCGGCAACTATCAGCGCCAGCTTATCTACCTCAAGGACGTGAAGCTCAAAGAGATGTACAACATCGTCCTGAAACTTTACGGCGCAGTGCCCCGTAATGACTGGCAGGGTTTCGGAACCAAAAAAGACGAAAAGGACACCCTTGTCTATGTATCGGAACCTGACAGACCGGTTACAGGTAAGAAAGCCATCGACCTTGCAAAGATAACATCAAACGCAGACGGTAAAGGTTACAAACGGCTTGTCATCCTTGCATGGGATTATGAATACAATTTCGAAGAGGACTTCGCACGGCTTAAGAAGAACACAAAAACAAGAAAGATGCCGGTAGTTGAGTTTAAGATCATACCATCCGATGTCTATCGTTATCTGAGAAGCACGAATGTAGGTGATGTCTCCATTGCAGACAAGATAACATTCTACCAAAAACCATACTTGCGGCTCACCTAACCGCAGGTATGGTTTTTG
>JAYELB010000245.1:0-2665 GCA_034717055.1 Methanobacteriota archaeon | reverse complement strand
GAAAAATTGGAACAGATCGAGCCCGTTAGAATACTAAAAGATGCTGCGGAAATCAATCTGAATAAATTACCGGTGACCGATGGGGCGGTACACTTCATCAGGCCGGTCGATGATGGGGGGCGGATCAACGTCCTGAATGAGGCGTTAAAAGTGGGCAAGGAGTTCATCGGCGAATACGTCTGGGCTACTATCTACACGGGAACGCGGAAAATGAATGTCTATTATCGAGCAAAGGATCAGGATGTCACCGTATTGGTAAAAGAATTCGATTATGAACTGAATACGGGGGTCGAACCTCGCAGGGACGATATCTGGAAAACCTAAAATGGTGTACGATGTATTGACCCTAAATCATCAAATGAGGGTAACCTATGTATTGACCCTTTTTGGTAACCTATGTATTGACCCTTTCCACTTAAGCACATGATATGTGCCGCCTTGCTACACTTGCCTGACTTTCCATGCGCCATTTCCACAACTTTCCACTTTTGGATTGCGCGGCCTGAAATAGCGCGTGGTACGATTTTATCTTGTTGCAACCCTGAACTGCGAATCAATACACCTCAGACGGTTCAAACACCTTCTCACCAACCACTTCGCCATCGATTCTCCTGTAGAAGCATGACCTGTACCCGGTATGGCATGCGCCTCCGATCTGCTCGACCCGGAGCAGCAGATCATCGCAGTCGCAGTCGATCAGCACCTCATGCACCTTCTGGAGGTGTCCCGAACTCTCGCCCTTCTTCCAGAGTTTCTTCCGGCTCCTGCTCCAGTAATGTGCTATATTCGTATCGAGTGTCAGTCCAAACGCTTCTTCGTTCATGTACGCACACATCAGCACTTCGTTTGTGCTTACGTCCTGGACAACCACATGCACCAGACCGTCCTTATAGTTGGGTTGAATAACGTCGCGGTTCATACACACGATGTGGCAATAACCGTAATTAACATCTTCGCACAACCACAGCAACCACAACAACAAACCACAACAGCACTTACTCGAGTATTGTGTGGATATCTACATATAAAACCACGAGGTTACACAAGATTAACACAAAAATCTTGTGGAAATCTGTGTAATCTTGTGGTTCCTACCACAGTACCCGAGCATGTTTCCACAACAACCGGAACAACCACGATGATCATTGGAATCGACGACACCGACTCACGAAGCGACGGCGGCTGCACCACATACATTGCGGCAGTATTAGTGGAGAAACTCGAAAAATACGGTAATCTGGTAGATTACCCGCTGTTGATCCGGTTGAATCCAAACATTAGGTACAAAACAAGGGGAAATGGTGCGGTTGCCATTAATATCGAGATAGATGCGGCAAGCGAAGCAGATGAAGTAAAGGAGGTTGTTCTGGACGAAGTGAGGTTGCAGTCGAAGTTATCCGACGAGAACACAAATCCAGGGGTGGTGTTTCTCGATGATGCACCTCCGGATATGAGAAACAACCTCGAATCGTTTTCCAGACGTGCGATGCAGGACATACTCCGGATAAAGGATGCGAAAGATCTGCTAAACAGGTATGACATTGACTTCTGTGGATTTAAGAACGGACGCGGTCTCATCGGTGCGCTCGCGGCAGCCGCGGTCGCATCAAACGGCATCCCGGACTACACATTCGAGGGAATCACATACAGAATGCCGGTCAGCATTGGCACACCAAGAGAGGTTGATGCCGGGAGCATCAGGGACGCGGACATGCGAACATATCCGCGGACATGGGACACCGTTGACATCGCAAACAAGGCGGTCGTCTGCGTCCCGCGTGGACGCGATCCTGTCCTCTTTGGAATCCGCGGGGAAGTAGGTGGTGTCATCGACGCTCTCGAGCACATCAGATCAGAGCGGGTCGAGCGTGCAATCCTGTTCAAGACGAATCAGGGAACCGATATGCACCTGATGCGATCGACGATCGACCGGACGCGTGGCGGGCGTTCGTACATCTTACGGGGTGAGGTCTCTTCCGCGCCGCGAACGATTCATGGAGGGCATGTCATCTTCGAAATTACAGACCCGCAGTCGGGATCAAGGATTGATTGCGCCGCGTTTGAGCCGACAAAGAACTTCCGAGGTGTCATCAGGCAACTGGCGGTGGGTGACCGGGTCGTCGTCTGCGGAAGTGTGGATGACGGGACTGTTCATCTTGAAAAGATAAAGATCGAGCATCTGACCGTCCTCTACGAGATTAAAAATCCGGTCTGCGCCTGTGGAAGACGCATGAAATCGGCTGGCTCCGGACAGGGTTACCGGTGTAAGCGATGTAAAACCGCGTCTCTTGTATCTGATCGCATGCCGATTAAGCGCAGTCTTGATTATGGCTGGTACGAGGTCCCGCCATCTGCGAGGCGGCACATCGCAAAGCCGCTCGTGCGGTGCACAGGAGGGAGTTATCCGGTTCATCCGGGCAGGTGACCAAACAGAGACGGTCACGCCATCTGGTGCCACATAAGATTCCAGAGTCTTTTTATTATTTTCTGGGAACGTCGGATTGCCTTACGCGATCACAACTGCAATAAAGGAGCACTACCGATGAGGATATGACCTAAACACCACATAATGTGACAGTCCCACCGAACCGCAAGTTTAATATTAAATAGTGACAACATGATTTAATTGTATGACATTCCTTCTCCAGAGCAAACGGGATGCAAC
>JAYELB010000244.1:0-2669 GCA_034717055.1 Methanobacteriota archaeon | reverse complement strand
AAATTCTTTCCAGTACGTTTGTCTGGAAAGCTCTGGATCACCAATCGAAATGATTTTATGATTTGATCTAAAATTGTTAACACCGCCAGGCATATCTTTGTGGACTTATGGGGTATATTTTTGAGATGATGTTATATAAATACATTTGCTTTGCGAGACGGTTCACCCAATTTTTCAAAATGAGAATTGCTGGTCGACACCGCAAGCCATGACTGCCCCCAGGCTGGGAAAGATTAAAACGCATCGCTGTTCAATGGATGGACTGATGGACAGATATGATTTGATCACACGGAACACACAAGAGATCGTGACCATCGATGATTTAAACGGGTTGCTGGTGTCAGAGAAGACGCCGACCGCTTATGCAGGATACGAACCGAGCGGAAAGATACATCTAGGTCATGTTCTTACTGTAAACAAACTTATCGATCTTCAAAATGCCGGATTTAAGGTAACAGTGCTGCTCGCTGATTTGCATGCGTACTTAAACGAGAAAGGAACTCTTGAAGAGGTGAAAGAACTTGCAGAGTATAACAAGCAGTGTTTCATCGCGCTCGGGCTTGATAAGGCAAAGTTCGTCTTCGGAAGCGAATTCCAGCTGGATCCGGAGTATACGTTAAACGTGCTCAGACTGGCGCAGGATAGTACGCTTAACCGGGCGAGGCGCAGCATGAGCGAGGTCGCAAGAAACGTGGAGCACCCGATGGTGTCGCAGATGATCTACCCGCTCATGCAGGCTCTTGATATTATGCATCTCGATGCTGATGCTGCTGTTGGTGGAATTGACCAGCGCAAGATCCACATGCTTGCGCGGGAGGAACTGCCAAAGCTCGGATTCCGCGCTCCGGTGTGCATCCACACGCCGATTCTCCTTGGTCTGGACGGCGAGAAGATGTCATCATCGAAGGATAATTATATTTCAGTAGACGACGGTGATAAGGCGGTCGAGAAGAAGATCAACCGTGCATTCTGCACACAAGGGTCGGTGGACGACAATCCGGTAATAGAACTCTTCAAGTACCACATCTTCCAGAGATTCTCTTCCGTAGAGGTTAAACGACCATCGAAGTTCGGCGGCGATCTCCGCTATGAGACTTTCGAGGAGCTTGCACGCGATTTTGTGGGAGGTGGGCTGCATCCGATGGATCTAAAAAAGACAGCGGCTTCGTACATCAATTACATACTTGAACCGGTCAGGGCGATGTTATGAACGATTGCGAGGATTATCACCCCGCGTGATGCCGGATCGAAAGTGGAGGTGTTTTAAGGTGCTTTCCTTGCCCTGAGGGCTTGCCAGAAAATAACCTGTTAAAATTCGTATCATCCGCCCGTCTATCCATCCGTGATAAAATCGGCAAAAGGGATCGTGGATGGTACGAATAAGCAAATTGTACGAATGTCGCGGATGTGGAGAGCCATCAGATAACTTTGCTAGTACTTACCCAAAATTGTGTTAATATTAGAATATAAAACCACGAGATTACACGAGATTAACACAGAAATCTTGTGAAAATCCGTGTAATCTTATGGTTCCTACCACGAGTTACTCGAACATGTACTTTTGCTACATTATTGGTAACTACTCAGGTACCTAAAACAACTATCGGGGGACTTCACTACACATGGATTACCCAGGACATGGGGGATACTGTAACTAAACCGAGAATTTAACCGCAGAGTGCGCGGAGGGACGCGGAGGGGAAATAAACGGTTAAATGCTTATAGTGTTCCTCTGCTCCCTCCGCGGTTATTTTTTCTTGCCATAAAGTACAGAATCGTAATCGGGCGACCAATCAACATACTTGAGTAGTTACCATTATTGTTCGGTGAACACTGAGCGATTTCAACAATGTTTAAGTGATAGCCCATAAATATAAAAACAGGTAATCGCCATGCTCCACGTATCCCGGAAATATGCGCTGAACGGTCGGAATCTTCAATGTATGCTTCTGCTCCCGGTCATGAAGGTAACCTCGCTGATGTGTGATATGATCATCACTGCCGGAGCAGGTACCTCATCCCAAACAGGCGAGGGGGCGTGTACACAGCTACTGATCAGTACGGATAAAGACATATATCTGCTCGATCCACATTACTGGGTGTACGGGGCGTCTTTGTATGACTGGGGCGGTGTATCTCCGGGGGACCTGTGCCTCCCTGACGGATACTCGAGAACTGTTGCCATAACAGTCCTGCTCATGGATCACAATGGCTATCAGGCTTCCCCGGATAATGTGCAGTATGAGGTTGAGAATGTCACAACGATCGTAGCGATGAACGATTACGGCACTCCGAAGATGTACGTCTGTGGAAACGAGAGCATAGGCGATTGAGTGCGCCGGTTGCCACGACACCGAATACCATCCACCAAAACCATGAACACTGATTACACAGAGATCGGATGCGGCATATACCAGAGCCGGGCAAGTCCGGCAGATCAAGTAAGTAATGCAAGTAGCGTAAGTAATTCAAACAATGCAAGTCAGACGCAACTTGCAACCGTGAGCCTGCAGGAAGATGGAAGGGAGCAAGAGTTTCAGATATGGGATTTTCGCCACAGCAAACTGGCTGCACTGATCCTGAAAGGATTTATCCCGCCGATCACCGAGTCCTCGCTGGTCCTCTATCTCGGTGCGGCATCTGGCAGCACAGCAATTCACATTTCAAAT
>JAYELB010000243.1:10035-11387 GCA_034717055.1 Methanobacteriota archaeon | reverse complement strand
AGTTCCAAAGGGCGCAAAATCAAGATATATGCACCGGCACATAAGTTGATCGTTGTCGTGCCTGACAAAACAGATAGGAAGTCGGTTGTTGATATTTTGAGGAGGTATCTCGGCGTGTTGCTCGGTGTGACAGTGGTGTCGGTATCATTGAGGTATGGCAGTATCGCCCATCGCTTCGGGGTGCACCTTCAGCGGTCATGGAGGAAACCGCAAAACGGGGCATTCCAGTGCCAGCGCAGACGCCCGTCACAAAGGGTGTAGGCGTGCCATCGATCGATCTGCCGCAGATGCTCGGGAGCCATCCTGGCGTGTGGTTCCTATTCGGATGCATCTTTGTGGTAGTGCTCCTTGTACTGATAGAATATCGGAGGCGAGGGGTTTGAAATCCGAAGATAACTACGAATCGGTTCGTAGTTTAAGTAAATCTTAATAGACGCACCATAACACGCTTAACAGGAACTGCACAGATGCACAGTTCCACAAACAACAAAAGGAGGGAACAAATATGAAGAACAGAACAAGAGGGGGGACCATATTCCTGAAAAGAACCGTAGAACCGGGGGCATTTTCGATCATGGTGCTTTTGGCTGTATCGCTGGTTGCTTTCGCATCACCAGCATTAGCACAGACGACCGTTTCAATCGGCAATGCTACCGTAGCTGTTGATGGGGAAACCACACTACCGATCCTGATCAACAACGTGAATGATCCCGATGGTGTTGGTACAGCAGACATCAAATTATCGTTTGATTCGGATGTTGTCCGCATGACTGCGTCTACAGCAGGTGATTTTGATAATATCACACCAGACGTTACACGCAATGAAAGCGGTGATGATAGTTATGTGACGTTTATGGCGTATCAATCGAATCAATCGAATGCAACTGGACTAACAAGTGGTGCAATACTCCAAATACGAACCTTGGATTGGTAGGTGTCGTCATCGAGATTGCTATACTCTTCAGCGCGAAACGGCGATACCGGATAGGGACATTATACGAACGGACAATGAAAATTCACAGAAGAGCTGCGAGTGCCGAATTCAGATTAACTGCGGTCGGAGTACTAATAATCTTGCTGTTGAACCGCTATATCCACCCGGTAATCTGTACAATGCATGGGGACGAAGTCTCCGACGGTGTGGGGTCGCTAATAACCCTGACTTTGTGCTGCTATCTCGGGTTCTATGTGTATTGCAGATGGAGCGTGTGATCCACATGGTGAACCAGAAGAAGAATGTCACAACGATGGTGCTAACCACTCTTGCGGTATTCATGCTCGTACTGGTCATGCGCACGTTTGTAACTCCTCCGCATGACTGCGGCAGCATAATCCCCAGCGCGGCAGGTGCC
>JAYELB010000243.1:0-9935 GCA_034717055.1 Methanobacteriota archaeon | reverse complement strand
ATTGTATACGCACTCTTCGGATCAATATTTGAAAAGCCACTCAGAAAATTAGCTTCGATATTATTTGGATTTCCGATTGCAGGACTGTTTGTTGGTATTCTCAGATACCTCAAGATCGATGTGACACTATCAATATTTAGCCTTCTTCTTGCCATCGGAATCTTCATAAGCGTGGTTCTTTTCATGCGAATTGACGAGAAGACCGACCAGCGGGGGCAGGGGCTGGCATACGCAACCGATGAAAGAGGAGCAATGTTGAATGAAAGAAGTGCAACTGTTGGTTTCATCGCTCTTTCGGTATTTCTACTGGCGTATCTGATCAAAGGCTATTTCGAACTCGGGGTTTTTGACAATGTGCCGTTATTAATTCTCTCTGGCGGCTGGATCGCACTGATCGTAGCAAGGCAGTATTACGAGTGGAGGATGTGAGGTGATGAAATGAGTCTGAAACGAAGCAAATTTCATTTCATCTGTGGCTCTGCGATTATGCTGCTTGGAATCGTCCTGTTCAAAGTACCAGGTCTAAAGTTTCTTGGAGCAGGCACATTCTCTGGCTTGATGCTGATCTTTATCGGTATCTACTGGGCAACCAAACGCAAGACAGAGATTCCAGCGGACGAGATGCATCTAAGAATCAACGAGAAGGCTGGGTCTAATGCGTTTTGGATTGTGATGGGATTTGCGGGAATCTTGGTATATGTAACTCACTATTCTCCCGGGCTTCTTGAGGTATGTGATGTTTATGGGCTGATAATGGGTGTCGGAATGTTCACATTTCTTGTATCTCGTCTCTATTATATCAGGCGTGGGCTGTCATGAAGAACAAACTCAAGGTCTTCCGTGCGATGAATGACCTGACCCAGGAGGATCTTGCTGAGAAACTTGGTGTCACGCGCCAGACGATAAACGCAATCGAGAAGCAGCGGTACAACCCATCGCTCGAACTCGCATTCAAACTTGCGGACTTCTTTGGCGTGGCGATCGAAGAGCTCTTCATCAGAGAGCATCGTGGGGATTCGGCGAAACCGGATTCAACACAGGTATGTGTTTAGCTAACCACGAGATTACACTGATTCCCACAAGATTTCTATGTCAATCTCGTAATCTCGTGGTTTTTCCACCTCAGCTAAACAGGTACCAACGCAGTAACTCATATACCCGCGCAAGAGCAATCAATCAGATAGCGATCACCATGACAAACCCGCTGACAAACCCGGATCGGTTCTTTGCCGAACTATCAGGAAGGGATGTGAACCTGGAGGTATCAGCCGCAATCGTGCTTCTGGCAGCTATCGCCACAGGCATCCATATCGCGGCGGTGGCTGGTGTGACAACGCCCTCATCCTCCGGGGCTGCGGTGCCGTTTACAGGCGGCTCTGTGGCAATTGGCGTTATCGGAGGGGTTATCCTAATGTCGGTCTCGTGGCTTCTTTATGCCGGTGTATTCTATGCACTCTCGACGCTGCTTAGGGGAGTTGGATCGTTCAGACGGGTTCTTGAGTTTACCGGCTACGGTTTTATCCCTGCCATCATTGCACCGGTCATCGGACTTGCTGCGGTCTGGCTTGCGTATCCGGGCATCGACTTCTCTGCAATCGAACCCCAACTCATGAAGCAAACGCTGATGCAGAATCCGCTTATGAAGGCATCTGACATAGCCGGGATCCTTCTTTTGCTGTGGAGTGCCGTTATATGGATATTCGGGGTCAAACATGCGTGTGCTATCTCGAGGAGAGCCGCGACGGTCGCGGTTGTCTTGCCTGTGGCAATATATCTCCTGTACAGCATGGTTACCATGGTGTAATTACGATTTATGGGGGAAATGCTGATGTCACGGGTGCCGCAATCCATATATTCCGGAAAAGTGCTAATAACAAACCCGGACCGGTTCTTTGCCGAACTATCCGGAAGAGAGTCGAACCTGTTGACTCCATTTGTAATCGTGATAGTTTCAGCCGTCATCCCGGTAATCGCTAAGATGATATGCTATTCTTCCATCGCAGTACCGGTAGGGGTTATTGTAGAACTTATCGCGCCGTTCATTGGGTGGCTCCTGTGTGCAGGTGCATTCTATGCGTTCTCGATCTTCTTCAGGGGGGTCGGGTCGTTCAAACGGGTACTCGAGTTTACAGGATATGGTTTCATCCCGAAAATCCCTTCTGCAATCCTTAATGCCATACTCCTGTCGCTTCTCGCATCGCTTCCCCAATCCATAGTGTATGCGATCACCATCATCAGCTCACTCCTCTTGTTCTGGAGTGTTGGTATATGGGTATTCGCAGTCAAGCATGCACGCAATATACCAGCGCAGGATGCGTTTTTCACGGTAGCCGGCAGCATGGTCGCAGGGTGGTTGCTGCTGTGGGGTCTGGCATGGATCCTATTGGGCATAATGCATTAACCAGGGCGACAAGTGGCGCACCGTGTTTACGATTCTGTGGCAGGCTTATAGATTGTACCATGGAGTCTTCCGATCAATCAAAAAATTTAAGTATCGCCACACACTTACATAAGTTCACACAGGTCGATCAAAAGGTCGGTCCGCACAAAAGAGGTAATTGATATGACAAACGTTCTGGCAAACCCGGACCGGTTCTTTGCCGAACTGTCTCAAAGAGGCGTGAACCTGAGCACGCCATTTACAATCGTGCTGGTTGCAGCCATCGTTGCAACTATTTCAAACGTGGTGATGAGTGGCGTGATGGCACCATTGTTTCCGCGAGGGGTGGGGGTGTATAGACTCCTCCCCGCAATGACCCATATCATCAGTGGATTTATCGCGCCATTTGGCTTGTGGCTTCTCTGTTCTGCTATATTCTATGCCATTTCAAGGTTATTCGGAGGAACCGGTTCATTCGAACGAGTCTTTGAGTTTGTTGGCTACGGATTTATCCCCCACGTCGCCGGATCGATCGTCGGACTTGCCACAATTCTGGTTGAGACTCCAGACGAATTGCTTTCTGAGGGTTTTTCACAAATGCATCCATTGATAACAATATTTAGCACCATCCAGATTCTCCTTGCGTTATGTGGCGCGGTTATATGGGTATTCGCAGTTAAACATGCACGAAATATCGGAACGAAGCATGCAATTATTACGGTATTCCTAATACCTGTGATATTGTACTTGCTTGTTAGCGTTGTACTATGTCTTGCATACGTAGGTGTGATGTGAAGATGACACTAACTGGCACTAACATTATTATCATTGTTCTGAATCATTCAGAACCTGAACCGAATCGATGAACAAGTAAACACGGAGCAATAAAAATGAGCAACATAACTGACATGCTGACAAATCCGGACAGGTTCTTTGCCAAACGGTCCCAAAGAGAAGTGAACCTGAGGACGCCATTCGTGATCGTGCTGATCACAGCCATCGTCGGAGCCATCTGCGCCATGATGACATATTGGGTGATGATGTCCTCATATCCCGCAGAGATTGCGGCGGTCTTCGGCGCACTTTCTACATTTAGTACGATGTTAAGTCTTATTACGCCATTTATCTCATGGGTTCTCTATGCGGTTGTATTCTATGCCGTTTCGATGCTATTCAAAGGAGAAGGTTCATTCGAACGAGTCTTTGAGTTCGTTGGATACGGATTTGTCCCGACGATCATTGCATCAGTCGTCGGACTTGTCACAACCGCGATCATAGCACCATCACTCGGATTCCCACTCGATAACCCGGAACTCTTTCAGCAAATAAGGATGCAACATCTATCAATGTATGGTCCGGCGATGATAATATCCGCGATCATCCAATTCCTTCTCGGGTTATGGGGCGTGGTTATATGGATATTCGCAGTCAAGCACGCACGAAATCTCGGAACGGGGCATGCAATCATCACAGTGCTTGCGGTACCGGTGGCATTCATCCTGATAGTGGTAATAGCCCTGATATGCATCATAGCCGCAGCTTAGGTGGTTGGAACGTGAACAGATGCGCTCAGGTATGGGCGAGCACTGGTGAAACTGAATGAGAATAATACATGGAGGAAGACAATAACATGGACGAGACACCTGAAAATTTCGAGAAACTGGACGCGGCAGTCCTTGCCGAGTCAAAGAAGAGTCCCGTACGTACGGTTCTCATCTGCCCGCAATGCGGCTCGAGGAACGTCACGTACTGGCTTGGCTTGAAGGCAGGAGTTCAGTATCAGTGCAAGGACTGCGGTTACGTCGGCGCATTCGTGATCGAGGAATAGGCTGGCCGCTAGCAAGTGGCGACCGTTCTTGTATATTCAGCCCATCCGACCACCCGCAACCCATTCAAACAACACCTTTACCCCCACCCCACACAACACCACAACAATGCACCGAACCATCCTTGGAATCGAGGGCACCGCATGGAACCTCTCCGCGGGAGTTGTGACCGAAACAGACGTCCTCGCAGAGGCGACCGCGACGTACCGGCCAAAGACCGGCGGAATCCACCCGCGGGAAGCAGCGCAGCACCACGCCACCCACATCGCGTCAGTCATCAGAAAAGCGATCGAGTCAGCAGGCGATGTGGAGATCGATGGCATCGCGTTCTCGCAGGGGCCGGGCATGGGTCCGTGCTTAAGGACGGTTGCAACAGCAGCACGAGCGCTTGCGCTCTCGCTCGATGTGCCCCTAATCGGCGTCAACCACTGTGTCGCGCACCTCGAGATAGGTAGGTGGCAGTGCGGAATCGATGACCCGGTAATGCTCTATGTGAGCGGCGCAAACTCGCAGGTGCTTGCATACAGGGGTGGAAGATACCGGATATTTGGGGAGACACTTGACATCGGCATCGGAAACGCGCTTGACAAGTTCGCAAGACACGCGGGGTTCTCGCATCCGGGTGGACCTAGAATCGAGAGCGAGGCACTGGCTGCAACAGAGTACATCCCACTTCCGTATGTGGTGAAGGGCATGGATTTCTCGTTTTCAGGTCTCATGACCGCGGCAAAGGATGCTCTTAGAAAACATTCGCTCGCTGATGTCTGCTTCTCGTTTCAGGAGACTGCGTTTGCCATGCTCGTCGAGGTCACGGAGCGTGCGGTTGCGCACACCGAGAAGAATGATGTGCTGCTTGCTGGCGGCGTCGGCGCAAACACGCGTCTTCGCGAGATGCTTGAGATCATGTGCGCCGACAGGGGCGCGGCGTTTTACGTGCCCGAGAAGAGGTTTATGGGGGATAACGGCACGATGATTGCATACACAGGTCTTCTGATGCTTGCAAGTGGCGAATCGCTTCCGATTGAGGATTCGAAGGTGATACCTGACTTCAGACCCGATCAGGTTGAGGTTACATGGAGGTGACGGGCCGGTCCAGGGGGTGAATATCTTCCGGTAGTCCGATCGACCTCGGTCTGTTGTGCCCGAGAAATCTGGCGCAATCGGAATATTTCAGTGAAAACGCTCGATTCTTGTGGACTGGGTTTTTTTGTCTTCTTCGATGACCGTCTCTTCTTCTATGGGCAAATTCCTGTGCTCAAAAAAGAGATGATACAACATATCACCACGATGAGTAATTCCTCAAAATGTGCCATTTATATAATGTGTTTAGCATCCTTCAGGTTTCTTAAAAACAAATTTAACTTTTTTTACGAAGTTCTAAGTCTTTTTATTACTTTCTGGGAACGTCGGATTGTCTTACGCAACCACAACTGCCATAATGGCACACTATCGATCTGAAAAGTAGTTTACACCTATAATCTGTGTCCATCTGCGTTAATCTGTGGCTGATACTATTTTAGCCACAGATTAACACTGGTTTCACTGATTACATCTATCTAATCATATTTATATTTGCCGGGTTGGCATCATGTTTTCAACCGACCAGAACAAATTAAAAAGTCTCGAAGTTCTTGTTCCGACTCAATTGTTTCCATTCTTGATGATGTATCGGACAGATCGTTCATATATTATATTACCCCCTTTGTCCATACGCTTTTCGCAAGAATTACTCAGTTTTGCTTATTATACAAACTTTTTGAATATACCAACACAAGCGTTTTAGCGTCCTTTCTACAAAAATGTGGTGTATCTTTGTTCCGTTCATGCCTCATCTCACCCTACCTCACAAAACCCTTTCGACCGCCCGATTCACACCTAACCCCCAAAACACACACTCTGTCCGACGCTCGAAATGACTTCCCCTCCGCTAATAGATCGCTCGAGGGTGATATATCAATCACTGCCTGAAGGGCAGGGCATTACAAATAGTGGGGTCCTCCACCGCATATCTGCCTATAGGTATGAGAACGCACCAAACGATCTGCTCATGTCTTTGGAAAACCCAATCAGATAGTTCGGTATCGGATACCTTTCTCAAAGCGTTCGTCATACCGGTCCATGCACTGCCACCACCCCCGCCTTCGCGTGACACCGGGTGAGTTCCCGTATTACAACCCTTCGAGTAGCTTCCATCTCACGAAAGGATTTTTCGATCGGGTTAGAACTGTGACTGTTTTATGATCGCCCACACCCGGAACCGAATAGTTTATATACCTCATCATGGTAATGAGATAGTATAGGTAATGAGATAGTATAGGAAGTAAAATAAATGGCTAAGATACTGCATGTACAAACCGTAATGACCGAAGAAGATCTCGAAGCCCTCAAGACAAAGTGTGGATTATCAACGACTAAAGATGCGGTTGCGGCGGCGGTGGAGCATTATCTCGAATGTCCGTACACCGACAGCGAAGATATGTGGGCTGAGCGAATTAAGAAAACCATAGAACAACGGACCAAATAAAAGGGGAATCTATCAGACGATGTTAAGCCCGTGGATGGCAAGATGCCGCAAAAAGGCGTACTGAGAGTCTCCGATTAAGTATGGGGCGGTTACTTGCCATTTCTCGTCTCAGAACGGTGCGGAGACTTTCACCTCACACCGCTCAAGTATTTCATGAAGTCATAATCAGAAACATTGAATAAAAGTGATATATCTACATTTGAAGTAGTTTGTTACTTTTAAATATATAATTATATACATTTTATAGCTAATATGAAAAATTGCATAACCGTTGAGACGGCTTATGCTTAAAAAATATTTAGCTTAGTTTTCAATAGTTTTAATTTTAATATCCTTAAATTTACTAAAATGTTCTCACCACATACAACATGGGCACAGTAGTTTATCCCCCCTGTGCCGCGCGCTCATATCACCGATGTGGAACTATCCAGCTTGTTCCATACCGGGTTCAAAGATCGCTTGCTTTTCAGCAGTGAATTCGTCTTTCTCATCTTTGGTCATGATATTTGAAATTTAGCCAGTGGATATGACGAATTCTGCCCCTCTCAACATCTTCCGGATCATGTCTTCGGAAACTCTTCCGTATAGTATGGGTTTGCGATGAAGGCCTTCAGGTCGCTTCCAAGCTCAAAACTCTGCACAGCTTCCGGAATTTCTTCCCCATAGATCTTATTTTTGCGTGGAGCGTGATAACACTCGAGTATGTGCTCGACATTATCGGTTTCGAATTTTATATTCTGCTTGATTACAGATCGGTATCCTTTAAACTCCGCATCCGGTGGAAGAATGTTCGTATCAACCGGAACATACTCTGTTCTGTCGATCTTGTTTTTATCACCGATTAACGCTGATTGCACCGATTTCATCAATCTAATCGCCTCCGGATCCCATGCTGATCTGCCACAACTTGCCGGATCATGTTCCGGTTTCCAACACCAGCGTAACCTGACAGCCACCAGAGCAGGATACCTTTAAGTACATCCATCGATCAAGCATATCTTACTGATTCCTTGATGATCAAAGGAGATTTACCAAATGGGAAACCGACCGCTTGATAAGCTGAACAACGTGCTGAACGAATCCGTCCTCGTTCGACTGAAAGGTTCCCGCGAATTTCGCGGGATATTGCAGGGCTACGACGTCCACATGAACCTAACACTTAAGGACGCTGCAGAACTCATAGACGGTGTGGTAATACGCCAGATCGGAACTGTCGTTGTGCGCGGTGACAATGTGGTGTATGTTTCCCCATAACAATTTTAGGTGATATAAAATGTCGAAAGGAACTCCATCTATGGGTAAACGCCAGAAGAAGACGCATATACGGTGCAGGCGGTGCGGCAGTATCTCGTATCATAAGACAAAGAAGGTCTGCGTCTCGTGCGGATTCGGAAAATCTAAAAAGATGCGGGATTACAAGTGGAAAGAGAAAGGATGATCCAGTAATAATATAGTAGCACACCGGGCGTATTGCTATCCACAAAATGGATTATCAGGGTGCTATGAACTTCCAGAAGGCAATAATCAGGTGATCATACTTGAAGGAAGCATGTGGGGTGGTCGGCGCGGCATTCCCTGGATCAGATGCAGCGCTTCCCATATATTATTCCCTGTACGCGCTCCAGCACCGCGGGCAGGAGTCTGCCGGCATTGCGATTGCGCATAATGGTGAGATCCGGTCGATCAAGGGAATGGGCATCGTGCCATGGGTTTTTAAGAAGAATGATCTCCTGTCGATCGATGGCAGCGCCGGGGTCGGGCATGTCAGGTACTCTACCAGTGGTGGATCGGATACCGAGAACGCGCAGCCACTGACGATCAATTTTAAGGGCGGGACGATTGCGATTGCGCACAACGGAAATATCGCCAATTCAGAAGAACTGCGCCTTGAACTGGGACGGTTGGGTCACATATTCATCTCTGATTCGGATACTGAGGTGATCGCGCACATCCTTGTGATTGAATTGATGCACAACGATATCGTAGAAGCGATACGCAGATTGATGCGACGAATCGTCGGATCATACTCACTCGTGATGCTGATCAATGATGCTCTGGTTGCTGTCAGGGATCCGCTCGGCTTCAAGCCACTCTGCCTCGGAAAGGTTGAATCGGATGGGTGGAATGGATATATCGTGGCGAGCGAGAGCGTGGCGATCGATGTGCATGACGGCGAGTTTATGAGGGACGTGCGTCCGGGCGAGGTGCTGGTGATCGATGGCGACCAGATAGAGAGCCACCAGATGTGCAAACTCGGAAACACGGCACACTGCGTCTTCGAGTACGTCTATTTTGCGCGCCCCGATTCTGTGATCGATGGCAGACTAGTCTACGATGTCAGATTGAAGATCGGGGGGTGTCTGGCGGCTGAGCACCATGTGGACGCGGACATGGTATCGCCGGTACCGGATTCCGGCATCACTTCGGCGATCGGATACTCCAAGAAATCCGGCACCGAGTATATTGAGGCTCTGATGAAGAACCGATATGTCGGGCGCACATTCATCATGCCGTCGGATGCAGTGAGGAAGAAAGCGGTTCAATTGAAACTGAATGTGATCAAGCCGAATGTCAAGGGAAGAAAGGTCGTTATACTCGATGATAGCATTGTGCGCGGAAACACCACCCGGAGGATCGTTGACCTGGTGCAGAAAGCAGGCGCATCCGAGGTGCACGTCAGGATCGGAAGCCCGCCGATCGTATCCCCGTGCTATCTTGGAATCGATATGCCTACGAGGAAGGAGTTGATCGCGTCACAGAATAGCGTGCCAGAGATAAAAGCCGCGATCCAGGCAGATACGCTTGGGTACCTGAGCATCGATGGGCTGGTCGAAGCGGTAGGCATTCCTGCAAGCGATCTCTGTCTCGGATGCCTCACAGGCACGTATCCTGTCGAGATACCGGGCGAGCGGTGTGTGCTCAGGCAGCTCCGGCTGGAAGAGTTTGATTAATCAGCATTCGGGAAGTCCTCATCGGATGAGATGGGTCTTGTAAAAGTGGCGAGCACGGTTAGTGCCTCAGAACAAACCCGCTCACTTCTGCTATTGGTGTAATTCTCAATCATCTTTCGGTCGTCCCGCGAAGGTTTAGGGTATGAAAGTACACTGTAAATGCAAGCGATGGCAATCTCTTCTGACTTTCGTGCCTTTGATTTCCTTGCGCATTTCTTGCAGATATGGGCTGCGTGCCCTTTGCCAGAGAATTT
>JAYELB010000242.1:0-2676 GCA_034717055.1 Methanobacteriota archaeon | reverse complement strand
GGGTTGCGAGATCGATAAGCCGAGAAATCTTGCAAAGAGTGTTACGGTTGAGTGAGGGTGTGGGGCGAAACTAGCATGTCGCCAGGTTGCTTATGTACAAGACTTCAGTGTAGCTAGATCGGATGTGAAAACACGATGTGCCGGCTCTGTACGCAAGTGCGGGATTTGGCGACTTCGGGAGACTGGCATGATGGGTGTGGGGGTCGGGTTGGCAGCGTGGTTGAAATGGGTTTGATGGGTGGTCGAAGGCTTAATGCAGGAGAATAGTGAAGAGAGGTATGCGATGATTGAAGTTTGTTCAGAAGGATGCGCACATGGACTACGTTCAGATATAACACTGAATATGCAGGATACGCGAAGTAAGTTTGGATACATAAAGATATCCAATGTCAGTTTAAGGAGGATAGTATGGAAGTAATACTTCAAAGCATTACACTCTTTATTATTACAATTGGGGGCGTGGTTGGGATTTTGCAATTGTATCTTTTACAACAGCAGATGAAAGCACAACATGATTGGAATCGGCGTGTTACTGCACTACATTATTCTTTCAGCGATAATAGTTATATTAGGGAGATTCGTAGTAAGCTAGATACACACTTGAAAATAGCAAGTCGCCAGCCAGGTGAAATTAGCTTGGAAGAAATCCAAGAGCTACCCAAAGGACAATATTCCTCTATTCGAACTGACCTTCAATATATGCTTGGACATTTAGAAAATATGTGTGTCGCCATGAATAATTCTATTATAGATGAGCAGACCTGCGAAGATATGTTAAAAGGGATTATAATTCTTTATTATCGATTTTTTAGCCAATATATTGACGATGTTAGAAAGATCAGGAATAATCCAAGAATCTATGAGCATTTTGAGGCTTACGCTCGTAAGTGGGACGAAGGGAAGGAGCTAAAAACGCGCCCCCATACTGGGTGAGGTTTCGCTCTTTCGCAAATAAGTAATCCGATAACCAATCTCCGTGCCGCCCCCACCACATACACACCCACCCACCCAACATCTGCCGCGGCTCATCCCACCACGTGACCTTCAGCGAGTTACGATGCTCCGCTCTTTGGAGCGGGGTTCGTGACGGATACAAAACACACGAGTCAGAACCAAAGCACCAGATAAATTAACAGCGTAGGATAGAGTGATACCATGAAATTCGGATCTAGCGGGATACGAGGAATCGCGAATCAGGCGGTTACGTCGGAATTAGCCCTTCGGATCGGGCGCGGGGTTGGCGCGGACCGGAGCAGTGTCGTCGTCGGGCGCGACACGAGAAGGGCGGCAGAGATGATTGAGTACGCGGCAATATCCGGGCTTCTCTCGGTTGGCTGCAGGGTTACACGGGTCGGAATGGTTGCAACTCCGACGCTTGCCTACGCTGCGGGGGATTATGACTGTGGCATTATGGTAACGGCCTCTCACAATCCGCCCGAGTACATCGGCGTGAAACTCTTCAACCCGGATGGGATGGCGTTTGACTCAAAGCAGCAGAGGGCGATCGAACGGTTGATCGGAGGGGCTGAGGGCGCAGATACCAAACTTGCATCTGCATCGTGGGATCGGATGCACCCGGTCAGAACGGATGAAAATGCGGTCTCAAATCATATATCGATGATCCTTGCAAGCGTCAAGATTAAGAAGAGGATGCGGGTGGTGGTGGACTGTGGCTGCGGCGCGGCATCGCTTACAACGCCGTACCTGTTAAGGGCGATGGGGTGCGACGTGATGACGCTTAATAGCCAGCCAGACGGATTTTTCCCGGGACGCAAACCCGAACCGAAGAGCGAAACGCTAACTCTGCTTCAGTCAGCGGTTATCAGTACGAATGCCGATCTCGGGATTGCGCATGACGGTGATGCGGATCGGATGGTCGCTGTCGATGACCGGGGAGATGTCGTCAGCAATGACAAACTACTCGCGTTCTTTGGAATGCACGAAGCAAGGAAGAAGATAGTCATTCCTGTGGATACGTCCATGTTAATCGATGCAGTGCTCCCTGATATCGAGATAATCAGAACGCGGGTCGGGGACGTCTTTATTGCAGAGGAGATGAAGCGATCGGGTGCTGATTTCGGAGGCGAGCCGAGTGGTACATGGATATTTCCGCGGGTATCGTACTGCCCTGAAGGCATATATTCCGCAGCAAGACTCGTTGAGCTGCTGAGCAGGGGGGACGTGAGATTCAGCGATCATCTCTCGCCGATGCCAGAGTATGAGATAAAGCGCGGATCGATTGCATATCGTGGAGATCTCGATGGCGGTAGGATCGAAGAAGAACTGCGCACGCTTCCCTCTTCCGATATCAGCACGATCGATGGCATCCGGCTCGGATTCGATGATGCATGGGCGCTCATTCGCGCTTCAGGAACAGAACCCCTGATCCGGATCACGGTCGAGGGAGCGACCCGAGGTGTAGTCGAAAAATTATATCATGAGATACATAAAATTGTAGAAGGAGTAATCGATGAAAGCAGTGATCCTCGCAGCAGGTGAAGGAACAAGAATGCGTCCGCTGACGGCATCGTGCCCAAAGGTGATGCTGCCGGTTGCAAACAGGCCGGTACTTGAGCATATCATCATAGCTGCAAGGGACGCAGGTATCAGCAAGTTCGTCTGTGTGGTCGGGTACAGGGGCGATGTTATCAGGGAATATTTTGGGGATGGAAGCTG
>JAYELB010000241.1:0-2685 GCA_034717055.1 Methanobacteriota archaeon | reverse complement strand
AAATATGCGAACATCAAGAACCGAACTTGCAAGTCTTCCGCTGAACGCTTTCTTCTCTTACAAGCTTGGGTTCGGCACCGATGCATCCTTTACAGATCTGTCTCTCGGTGAAAATATCACCGAATGGCGATGGAACTTTGGCGATGGGACGCCAGATGAGATCTATAATGCATCAACAAATCCGACCCATACGTATGGCCAGGTAGGCGTCTATAATGTAACTTTGACCGTTGTCAACGGTACCGGTGGGATGAATACATATAACGAGTTGGTAGATGTGCCTTTGAAGGGTGATGTCAATCATGATGAAACACTCTCGACTGTGGATGCGGTGCTTATTCTGCAAATGGCTGCCTGCGGTATCAATACTGATCCTGCAGCGGATGTAAATTAGGATGGGGCGATTACCTCGCTTGATGCACTGATGATTTCACAAGCTGTGATGAAAGGGGTGAACGATGAATAAAATTGCAAAAGCATCACTGACGCTGGTTGTGCTTTTTATCGTCATCCTGATAGCCATATTTGTGCAGAGTCCGGCGGATGAAAAGAAGGAGTATGTGACCGATCCGGTAATAGCGCATATCCCTCTCGAAGCTCACCTCCGTTTCTCTTTTGATCCAGATGACCCGGCATTAATGAACATGGAATATACTCTAACCCCTTCAGTAGATGTGAAGACAAATATTTCAGAGGGTATCGTTCTTCCGGAAGGTATTGTATTTGTAGAAAATAATCTGCAAACCGGTCAGATTACGCTTAGAAAAGGCAAGAAGTATATGTTCGATGCAAAGATAAAATCAGTCGAGACTGGCATTTGGAGAATCTATGCTTCACCCGGCGTATATGCAGATGTGAATGTATTTGAAGGTTCTGTCTCGTCGGTGGTTGGACAGGGAGTTTTTGACGCTACAGTACCCCTCACCCGATTTCGTCTTAGAGCGAAAGTATCAAATGAAGAGCAGGATATTTTAATGAATATTACAAAAAATTGGCTGCGGGGATATGGTGCAGTTGAATATGGACAAGAAGAATTTAGTTGCACGATAATCTCGGCAAACCCAGATATTCGGTGTTGTGGAATGTGAGCTGTTGAGTTATTCAAACTCGAAACTGTATGACAAGTACTATTTCGTTATCGAAGAAGATCAGCACACCAACAAAACCAAAATCAGAAACGTGTATCGCTGGGCGTACCAGACTCCATCAGGATATCAGCAGAAACCGGTATGCGAAGAAATTACGATGAAAGGAGGTGAAAACTATGAATAGAAGTATCAAAATATTGTTAGTATTAATCGCAGTTTTTGTTACATTAGCGTTGGTCGTCACTGTCTTATCGTTGACCGTCTTCGTGCCGGAGTTGACGAGTGATAAAGAAGAGTGCGTAACCGACTCGGTCATAGCGCATCTCCCGATCAGAGCCAATCTTCATTTCTCGGGTTTTCCAAGAGGACCTGTATTAAACGGGACTGTGAGCTTCGTGTACGTCCTTGCCCCGTCTGTAGATCTAAACGTAAATGTGTCTGAGGGTATCGTACTTCCGGAAGGATTTGTATTTGTAGAGAATAATCTGCCCACCAATCGGAGTACACTTTTAAAAGATAAGCGATATCAGTTTAATGCAACTATAAAAGCAGTTAAGGCTGGTAAGTGGATAATCTATGCTTCACCTGGTGTGTATGTAGATGCGTATGTATTTGAAGGTAGAAAAGGAGTGTTACGTATACAGGAAGTTCCTTTTGCCACGCAACCCGCCTACATAGCACAGCGCATAGGGAACGTGTCAAAAGAACAACAAGATGACTTGGCGGATACAGCAAAAGATTGGCTGAGTGGGTATGGTGCGATAGATTACGAGAAAGAAGAATTTAACTGCTCACTACTATCATTAGCATGGCATCCGGGTTACGGGTGTGAAATGTTCGGTTATTCAAACTCGAAACTGTATGACAAGTACTATTTCGTTATCGATGAGGATTTGAACACCAATGAAACCAGGGTTAGAAACGTGTACCGCTGGGCATACCAGACCTCTTCAGGCTACCATCAGAAACCGGTATGTGAAGAGATCACGATGAATGGTGGCAGAAATGACGAATAGAATCGTGAACGTTTTGAACCAGGCAGATTGATGTAAAGAGATGACGATCCGTACCAGAAAGTTCTACGACTTTAGCATCCACACCGCGCCCGAATGCAGCGACTCACCAGAAGCGATGGCGGAGACCGCATCCGGATACGGCTACGCGGGAATCGCGATCACGAATCACACACCGCACCAGCCGCACCAGCCGCAGAAACCGGAGATGACTGATCATGCCGGAATCGCGGTCTATCAGGGAATCGAGATCGTCGCAAAGAACCCGCACCACATGAGGCAGATGATCCAAAAACATCGTGCAAATGTGCGCGTGCTTTCTGTGCACGGTGGAAACGAGAAGATCAACCGTGCAGCAGTCGAGAGCCACACTGTTGATATCCTGTCGCATCCGGACGAGCGGCTGAATCATATACTCATGCGGTTTGCATCTGAAAACCGGGTGGCGATCGAGTTTAATCTCGATTCAATAATCAAGATGCGCGGAAGGGCGCGGGTTTTGGCGCTCACGAATTTCAGGCACAATCTCAAGATCGCACGCAAGTATGGTGCGCCGATGATCCTTGCGAGCAATGCGCAGTCGA
>JAYELB010000240.1:0-2693 GCA_034717055.1 Methanobacteriota archaeon | reverse complement strand
GCTTGATGATCAACGCGGAATAGCTTATACGTTCCATAACATCGCAATGATCTATCAGGACAAGGGTGAGTACGATACGGCATTAAATCTGTACAACCAATCACTCGAGATCACAAAAACACTCGGTGATCAAATAGGAATCGCATCGACCACAGAACAGATCGGAACACTGCATTCATCCACAAAAAGATACAAAGAAGCACTGAAAAATTTCATGGCCGCCGCCGAAATATTTGAAAATTTAGATTCACCATACTTACAAACAACACTCAATGACATCGACGCCATGAAACAGGAACTTGGTGAGAAGCGGTTCAAACGATATCAGAAGGAGATCGAGTCGCTCCCTCTTGCATAACTCGCTCCATCACCCCTCCATGATTGCTTCCCGGATAACTATAGCGGTTGCGTCTCATGAAGCAAGAGCGCGAGACCTACAGCGACCGTAGCCGTCCCTGCCGCCTTTTTCCGCTTGCAACCGATATGATCACGATCTAAGCGCCTCAAGAAGTTTGCCTGCTTTTGATTCGTACTCCACGATGCACGCTGACGCCCGGATGGCAAGATCCAGTCTGGTTTCGGGAGAAACGCCGCCCGTATCGCGAATCTCTTTGATCACACCGCCGTACTGATCAGGATCGGTTACAGCGGCGACATTCCGAAAATTCTTTATCGCCGATTTCAGTAGCGCGACGCCCCCGATGTCCATACTCGCAATTGAGCTCATCGGGATCAGGTTCACGACAACGATTCCGACCTCTCCGGTCGCGATTGCGGCGTGGACTTCCGGATGGAGTGTCTTTATCCTGCCGCCAAGCATCTCAGAAAATCCTGTCAACTCGGATACGTGGCTTACCTGAATCCCGTTTCGTGAGATCTCTCTTGCAGTCCCTTCTGTTGCGATCATCTCTATTCCAAGACTGGACAGATCGTTTGCGAACTTTTTAAGGTATCTTTTGTCTGGTACGCTTATCAGGGATTTTATCATTTCAATTCCCCTATTTGGATATCCCTACATCTTTTCCATGATTTCAAGAAATTCTTTATCTTCTTCAAGAATTTCGTCGATCTCTTTCAGTGCTACCCTTTTGGGTACCTGTATCGATTTTAGATCCCCGTCTTCAGTCAGCACGAATCTGTTAAACATTTCCATGTTCAAGCCTCCTGTATATCCATTCAATTAATTCGGAGTACGCAATCTCGTTATTGGCTATTTTAAGCGATATATAGACCAGACCACTCAAAGGCGTATTGAGTTTGAAGTTGTTCTGCTTCAGAAATAATTTCATGGTTTCTGTGGCGGTTCTATTATTCCCATCGACGAATGGATGACCTCAAATAATTTCATACCATAAAATTGCTGATATGGTTGCGATCTGTCGTCTGTAATCCTTCTTTGAGATTGTTGACTCTATTTTTGTGATAAGAAAATCTACAGCACCTTGATTCAAAACTGATCCGCCCAGTCTCTTGTTTATCGCTACTCGCGTCATCAGAAGTTGGTATTACAATTTCGGTCATCTTTCCCTTGTACCCTGCTTGCTTTATCGATCATAAATTCCACATCCCTCCGAAACCGGCCGATCTTGCCAGTATTTCGGATTACGTGATTCGCAGATGCGATTGCTTCAACGATGCCCCATCGCATCTCGCGCTCGTCCCGCGCCTTTAATGATTCCATGCTTGTGATGGCGTCGGATCGTTTTCTGCCGGAGATGCGCTTCAGGCGCGTATCGATCGGCGTATCGATCGCTATTAGCATAAAATCGTCTCCTAACTCGCATCTGAAGCAATCCACCTCGCTAAGCCCTCTGATCCCGTCGATCACCACAGTATCAGCCGTTCCATAGAGTTTGCGGATCGCTGGCACGCACCGCTTTGCAATCGCATCCATCCCTTCTGCTGCTCTTAACTGGTCAGCAAGCCCGCCAATATTCGCGTCAATCGGGTCAATCCCGCATCTCTCCGCTTCTTCCCGCACGGCGTCACCCATCACAACCACGGGAATGCCGCGCCTCTGCGCCACTCTTGACGCTTCCGACTTTCCTGATGCGGGCATACCCACGAACGCGATGATTCGCATGTCCTAAACCTCATCTGGCGCAACCCTTAACTGTTGGGATTGCGATCATAACATATTATGCGCCGCTGTGGCTTAGCTCGGTAAAGCGGCTGATTCGTAATCAGCAGATCGTGGGTTCGAATCCCACCGGCGGCTTTTGTAACCGACTGTGGAGGTGGTTGGCAGATAACTAAAACAGTTGGCGAAAAAGGTATCAAAATGAAAAGAGAAGACATTAAACCCAATACAATCGTCAGTGGACCCATTTTTCCCGAGTCTGTGGATATAATCATGGTTGTACCGATGGGTAATGCGATCAAACTTATCGGGAAGGGGCTTACAACAGGCAAGGTTCATGAACCGATCCTTAACGCTGAACAACTCGAAACACTTGCGGCAACTACTGAAAAGGAACCATTTGATGGTGATCCTTCACATTTTCGCCTTGGTATTGAAGCGTTGAGACTCGGCATGGCCTATGAATAGGATCCTTACTTCTATCTATCGCGCGGGTTGATCCTCTTCCCCACCAGCTGGAGGCGGTCTATGATTATTTCCTGACTCTTCCGCGTATCAGGTTCCTTCTGGCTGACGACCCTGGAACAGGGAAGACTATAATGGCAGGGCTTCT
>JAYELB010000239.1:0-2709 GCA_034717055.1 Methanobacteriota archaeon | reverse complement strand
GAGCGGAGCTGCGATCAGCAACGACACGACGATCGATCCTGCGCTGCCGAGGGCTGACAGCCTGATCGCTACCATCCCCATCCCGTCAAGCAGCATGGCGTGACCCGGCAGCACCGCAAGCGCTGTATCCGCGTCAGGCACTCCAAGATACACCGATGGGATGATGTTTAAGAATGTGTGTGTGATCGAGTTTGCAAGAATCATCGCTGCTATGTGGATATTTGAGAATCCGAGGTCTGCTATGGCAGGAGAGAGTGCAAGCAGGATCAGCGCAAAGTTGTTTGTGTGTATGCCCGGGATGAGCCCGGAGATCAAGCCGAGCACAAAGCCGATTAGTATCGAGAGTATCAGCAGGTCAAGCATCGGGTAGTGATTAAGCGGTGGATGTTCATCAACCTTGTTTATGGGTATATGGGTATGTGGGTTAGCGGATTGGTAGGTATGTGGAGGTGGTGCCAGTTCACCTGGAGAACTGGTTCCGACTCGTATGCCGGGGTGGTTTACGATAGTATACACGGGGTCCATATATCCGGGTCTTTGGTAACGACTCTGTCGTCGACACTTGCGTTATCTCGCGTTGCAGTGACCAAAACCCCGAAGACTTTTGATATTTTCGAAATAAAATTTCGGAAAACCTTAGAGGGCACAGAGTGATACAGAGGGGGCGAGAGATGAAAATAACAACTCTCTGTTCTATCTGTGGTTTAATCTTCCTTATCATAACCAGATCCTCCGAAAGCGTGAAAAAGTGTATGCAACGTGAATTACCAGAGAGCCATATATCTCCACCACTATATGTACTGGCAAGTCCTGCACACCCCTCTGATTTATCGGGGACTTTAAAAACCCGCGTAGATTCAGTTGTTTTGTAAGACCCCGATTCTACGATATTGCTGGCGCCGGAGTGCCTGCCGCAAGCGTCTCCCGGCTGAGATACAGGCGTGTCCACCAGACCGTGATAAGCGGCAGGAGGATGCAGATATTGATCAATGTGGCAACGAACTGCCAGATCACTGTTGTAACCGGATGTATGAAAAATATCTGCCCGACTGTGAAGATAAGTATAGATATCGCAAGCATCACGACCCACATCAGAAAAACATCAAGTTTATGGCTCGAAAAGAACTTCCACCCCCTCTCGATACCTTCGATCGGACCTTTGTTATCGATGACGAGTGCGTATGTGACCGGCGCAAACCCGATCGAGAGGATGATCGCATATCCGATCCATAGAATAATTCCGATGGCAACGGCAGCCATAGCCACTCCGCTGCCATCTGACGTATCGAGCAGCAGGATGCCTGGCACCAGAAATACGATTCCTGCAAGAAATATGAGCACGATCACGATATTTGCAAGAAATAGGCTGACTGTGCTCTGTCTTCCATACCAGAAGAGATCATTCATCCGTGTGGTGCCGGTCATGGTTGCGTTCTTTGCCATGCCGACCGCCCCTGCCTCGAAGAACGTGCGGATCAGCGCGCTCCCGACCACCATGATGATAAGTGCGGCAATGAAGACTCCGATGAACGGCATTACCAACTGGGTGACCTCAACCATTGCTTCGGCAGCTTCGAGTGAGGGCTCGCCCGGGGTCTGCGACGTCTGCATGATCTCTGACACTCCTGATCCGATCGCCATGAACAGGTCGGTGCCAATGGCTGCCACAAGCCCTGCAAGTACGATCATTAAAAATAAAATCCTTACAAAGGTGTCAAGGACAAAAGGAGTGCATAGAATCGGGTTTTGCTTCCAGGTGTATGCGCCGTTTCTCAGTACCTCGCCTATCCGTTCCATTCAATAACCTCGATCACGCGCAGGGGCACGCGCTTTAGTGCACGCCCGATCATCGATTTGGCGATCCGTGCCGCATGTTCCTCGCTTTCCGCATCAAAGACTTTCATCGAGAGTATCAGCCCAACAAGTGCGGTACCTGCGACCAACACCGCTGCTTCCGCCTCTTCGCCGCAGCTCGGGCACACGATCGATCCGACCTCGATGTCCACGAAGCTGAGTTTCGGGTGAAATCGCTTGCCAGTCTCCGAGATCGCAACACCGATAGCATCGTCTACGGTCTTCACGTCCCGCACCGTCCATGCCGCTTCCATCGTCACGCTGTAATTCATTGTTTTGTCTCACAGAAGACGCCCAGCCGGATACCTGCATCGATGAATGCATGTCCGTAACTGAAAGCAACCAGCGCATTGACCCGGTCGCCCCTATCCAGGAAATGGACGCCATCATTATAATAGGACTCCGCCATTAATAAATAATCCTCTGCAACGGCGCGGAGGTGCGACGATCTATCTGGCACGATGCCTGCTTTCGAGATAGCGTCGGAAAGCAGCCGTCTGTACCGGTCTGACTTTTCTATGAGGTGGTCTTGTGGTTGGGTCATTGTCGTGATTGGCATCTAATTCAGGAGTTTTCATTTCTTGCTCTTGCGCTCGTCTGTAATCTACCTTTGCAAACCAGACCGGAGAATCCAACAAGAATTTTGGTAGTTGCACGCTCTGCGGCAGTACTTGCCATCAGGTGCCCGCAATTTCAGTTGTACTCGGATCCGGGGGCTCAGGAAGGCGATCTACGTTCCGATGCCACAGTCCGTGCCCATGATTGCGTGCATCGATGAGCACTGCGTCGGCTGCGGATTGTGCGAAGAGGCATGTCCTCTGGACGCGATCGATTACTTTCAGAAGGAAGGTGAGT
>JAYELB010000238.1:0-11584 GCA_034717055.1 Methanobacteriota archaeon | reverse complement strand
TTATCTGCCGGCTGCGCCCGGATCGTCATGCCGCCTGCAAACGGATCCTCATTGTTTTCAAGGATCAATTCGCCAGAACCGCCTGAGAGTTCCGCAAAGATCGATCTGAAATTTTCATTGATCTTATAGAACGTTTCAAAGAATGTCTGCCTCTTCAAGGTCTCGTACTTATCGATCCTGTCGATGATCTCGTTTCGCTCCACAGCGAGTGTCTCCGTCCTTTCTTTGAGCGTGGATGCCCGTGCGTCCACTTCTTCGTACTCCTCAAGCGCACGCATGTTGACAGGTTCGAGTTTCTCCATCGCTCTATCGATTCCCCTGATACGGGTGCGCACCTCTTCTTCGGTCGGGATCTCTCCGGGTTCATCGATCGGTTCTGTGATGCCTGCTCTCGTAATCTCGGTGCGGAGCGTATCGATCTGTTCGCCAAGCGCATCTCTGGTTGCGATAAGCGCTTGCGCATCCCAGCGCACCTGATCAAGCTGCTTCTCCGCTTCGCCAAGTTTCACAGCAGCGGTCTCGCGTTGCTGCTGCATATCTTTGCGCTCTTCCTGCAGCGACGATAGTTCACAATCGAGTTGCTGCGCCCTCTCGGTCTTCTCTTCGAGTTTTGCCTCGAAAACAGAAATACTTTCTTTGTGCTGCGTAATCTTAGATCGGTGATCGTTTTTCCTTTCTTCGAGTTCTTTTATGCGGTTGTTACCGGTTTCAAGTTTTGTTTTTGTATTCTCAGTATCAAGGATAAGCGATTTTATATCGGTCTCGATGTCACGGATTCTTTCCCGCAGTCTATTTATCTCGGATGTTGTTCTGTCGGATTGGGCGTTTAACTCCGGTATTTCTGAGTCTGCAAGTTCATGCTCCAGTTCTGCGATGTGGTCGACGAGTTTGCGTATCTGATCGGCCCCTGCCGTGATCTTTCCTTCGATCTCGCCCATCTGATTACGCATCCCTTCCCGTTCCACCTTGATGTCTTCGAGTGCTTGCTTCTTATTCTGGATGGTTGCGGTCAGTCTCTCGATCCTTCCCGCGACCTCCTCGATCTGAAGCTGTTTCTTTGCGATACCGTTCTCAAATTCATTTATCTCGCTGTTTATAGATAAGATATGTTTATCGATCGAATCTGACCTCTCGACTAGACTCTTTCTGCGTGAATCATATTCCGTGATATCTTCTGCAAGTTTTACGAGTTTTTCCTGCTCCATTGCTGCAAAATGCGAGCCACGATCTGCCTTTGATCCCCCGGTCATGGCGCCTGCTTTTGTGAGCAGTTCTCCGTCGAGCGTGACCATGTTGTGGTTGCCAATCAGTTCCCTCGCGGTACCAAGTGTATCAACCACCACCATGTCCCGGAATACGTATCTGAATGCTTTTTCGAGTTTCGGATCGAAATCTACTAGATTTATGGCATAATCGATTACCCCATCGTTGTTAGGGAGGTTTCCGTACGAAAAATTGGATCTCAGTTTGTTTAGCGGAAGAAACGTTGCTCTTCCTGCGGATTTTCGCTTCAGGAAGTTAATCGCATGAGAAGCAGTCGCATCGCTATCCACCACGATATTTTGCATCCGGGCGCCAGCAGCGATCTCGAGCGAGACTGCATATCTCTGCTCGACCCGGCCGAGCGATGCGATCGTGCCGTAGATCCCTGGCATTTCTCTCGCATCTCTCGCGTTTAATATCGTTTTCACGGCATGAGGGTATCGCAGATCCTCGGCCGCCTTGACGCGTGCCTCCGCTCTGGCATACTCCTGATACACCTCGCCAAGATGTTTCTCGATCTCGTCGAGTTCCGGCTTTACCTTCGATCTGTTTCGTTCGAGATCGCTCCGGTCACCGATCAGGGTTGTTATGTTTTCTGTGCACTCGCTGAGCCCCCTTTTCAGATCTTCGGTGTCGGCATCTACCGATGTGATGCTCGTCTCTGCGTCCACAATCTCTGTCTGTATCTCCCCTTCCTCCCCGTTCTTGCGCCGGACCGCGTCCAAAAGCCGGTCCTGCTCCCGCTGTAGTTCGTTCCTGGCAGATTTTGCGATCTCTGCATTCTTCCGCACCCCCTCCAGCCGATCCCGGGTCTCTGCATACTTAGCATCCACTTCGCTGATTCGCTTCCGTATCATCAGTAGTTCAGACTCGTTCGCCTGGGCGTCTGCCAGAACACTCTCTTTACGCAGATGCTCATCGCTGATCTTCTCTTCGACTTCCGAGAGCAGAGTGTTGTCGGCATCGATCTCGATAAACAACCGCTGCCGTTCTTTCTTGATATCCTGAATCTCGTGTTCGAGCAGTTCAATCGAGTCCACCGATCTGGAGATGTCTCCCCTGATCTGTTCGATCTCCTTCTTTATCAGGATCTGTTCATCTTCCCCTTTATGCGCGATCTTCTCACTTAACTCCTTTAAAACGGAGTTTATATCAGAAAGCTCGCGCTTTTTCCCGTCCAAATCCGATAATAACTCGTTTTCAAGATCTTCTTTGTTACCTATATCTTTTGACACCGACTTCTGCTCGTTTGTAGCATTCTTAAGTTTTGCAAGGATCGTAAACGCTTCGTACCGCTTTCTTTCGTCCTTTAAGGACTGGTACTTCATCGCCTGATCGCGTTCCCTCTTCAGTTTCCTCCGCTGCTGCATCACTTCGGAAAGGATGATCTCAATCCGTTCAATCTGTTCGCGCACAGTATCCAGTTCGCCGTACGCCCGATCCTTCTTTTCATCAAATTCCGCTACGCCTGCGATCTCATCGATGAGTTTCCTCCGCTCAGTGGGCGTCATCTCTGTGATCCGGGTGACATCCCCCTGCATTACCACGTTGCATCCCTCTGGTCGTATCCCTGCCTTGGCGAGGTTTGTGTGTATCTCAGTGAGCGTACATGCGCGGTCATTGAAGTAGTAGTAACTGTAATACCCGCTCTGCGTCTGCCTGATCCTGCGGGTGATCTCGATCGTATCATCGTCGAGAGGGAAACTCCGGTCACTGTTATCAAACCTGAGAGTTACTTTGGCGGATTTGGTAACGCCTGTGCCGCGGGCACCTTTGCCCCCCCTGCCGTTTCCATTCCCCGCCCCATTCCCATTTCCACGCCCCTTCCCGATTCCATTCCCGTTGAATATCAGATCGGTCAGTTTCTCTGCCCGCATCGTCCTCGAACCGGATAAACCGAGCGCGAAGATGATACCATCCACTATGTTGGACTTCCCGCTACCGTTCGGCCCAGATATGGCGGTGAAATCGTTGAAAAATGGGATTGTTACCTTTTTTCCGAACGATTTGAAATTATCGAACTCTATTTCCTTGATATGCATGTGCAATAAGCCAGCGGTCAGCAGACAACGATGATATCGTCCCCCTTGCCGCGCGCCCGGTACGTCTCCGGGGTGTTCTCTGCTATGATGTATTCGGTAGAGTCGATCTCTTTCTCTTCTTCCGGATCGGGCGCGTCTTTCTGCTGCAGCTCTTCGATCAGTGACCTCTGATAGAGTAATTCATCCAGTATTCCAGCCATACTTCCTTTTAACTCTTTCACGGTAACCTCGAGTGCAGCAATCCGGTCTTCAGCCACATGCGGCGATTTCGCCATCTCTGCGATCGCATGATCTCTATCTTTCACCTTCTCTTCGAGCCGTTCAATCAATATATCTCTTTGCTTGTCCATCCATACCCCTTCTATGTATTATTCAGAGGTGAACCATCCAATTGAATGTTTTGCATGAGTATATATAAATGTTACTGAAAGCGGGGGGGTCTGATGCTACCACCTCACAGACTGATCGCTCCTGCCGCCGCCTGCCTTATCATTAGAGCGTCGAGCACGTTCACACATCTGTTCTCGTCTACGTCCGCCTCTGATGCGTATCCGTCATTGACTGCAATCCGGAGTGCAATCACGGCGTCCGCGGGGGTGATCTCGCCGTCGTGGTTCAGGTCTCCTTTCTGCGAAGGTGTTACAATTAGCCGCACCGGAATAACCACCTGGTTCTCGTCGGGGTCGTTGCTGGTAATGGTGATGTTTGCAGAGTATTCGCCAGAAGGGAGACTCGTTGTACTAAAAGTTACATTGATAGTTGTTTGGTCGTCTTTGTATACTGTGCCGTTTGTTGGAGATTCTGATAGCCAGCCCCCCTTCTTTGGCAGTTTTGCCTCGTACAATCCAGTACGCCTAACATCATGATGAAACGTTCCCCATTCGATATTATTTGGATTATATATTCCAGAACAATCCCATGCGTACACCTTATTGTCATTTGAACCAACCACTACTTCTAGGTCACCATCTCCATCGATATCGCCAAGCGCTGGAGAAGAATGGACATAACCACCAGTTTCTTGTGGCCATCCTATCTGGGAAGTTACGTGGTAATCTTCAACCTCACTCACATTAAACTCCAGCACGCCAATCCAGTTATTTCCAATGGTCAAGGTATAATTCGACACAACATCTGATCCCAGTCTTACGTCAAACGAAGTTGGACTGACCCAGATGTCAGGCGGACACACCAGTGTTTCTGTTCTGCAGTTGTTTGTTTCATTGCTCTCCGCGACGTCACCGGTGCAATCAGCACAAATCGTTATCGTGTCGTTTGGGTTCGTGCAAATCCAGGTGTGATTAAAACTCTCTGTTCTCTCCACACCAGGCTCTAACGAAGCAACAGAATCCGATGCCTCTGACATAACACCGTCAGCAATTAGTGATGTGTTGCTTGCTCCCGCTGTTATGCCACCGACATTCTTCATCTTGTAATATATTATACTATTATTAACAAACCAGACATCAGTTATCCTCAGGTCCGGACATATCCATGTCTCAGTTAGGCAGTTGTTCGAATGGCTATACTCTTCCACATCATCCATGTAATCTGCACAAACCTCTATCATGTAGCTCAGGTTCCTGCAATCCCATGTACAATTGAAACTCTCTGTTCTCTCCACCCCGGAGTCTAACGAAGCAACAGAATCCGATGCTATAAACACACCGTCAACAGTCAGTGACGTTTCGCTGATTCCCGCTTTGTTACCCCCAACATTCTTTATCTTGTAATATATTGTGCTGTTATCCGTCCAAACATCGGTTATCTTCATGTCCGGAAGTTCTGTCGGTGCACTCACTGGCTTGATAAAGAAAGTAGGTTTTGTCGAATAACAATGCTCGTAATTGAGGTAGTAAGTCTTTATGAAGTGCAGTTCGTTATTCTCATTCAACATAAGAACATCGATCCCACGCCTGTCTTTAGATCCCTTGGCACCATTATGAACGACATATCTGGAACTGATGTAGACAAAGCCATCAGGTCCGACTTCCACCGAAGAAGCGCCGAATTGTTTATAATAGCTCAACTTCGTCTGAGTGTCCAAATCAATCACATAGATGCCACCTTTGCCATAATATGAATTACCATAACTACCGACAAAAGCTTTGCTCCGGTCATTGGAAAACGAAATTTGCCCCATATAGTCGGAGAGGTAATCAAATTCGGAAGTTTTGTTACCTGTTTCCATCTCAATTATATCCAGGGCACCATGAGCGTAGGAATATGAGGTGACAAATCCAAAGTCGCCACAGGGCGCAACAGCAGAAGTTCCCCAGAGCACTCTTGTCTCACTGAACTCAATTTCATCTACAACTTCATCATTTATGAGATTTATTTTCCGGAAACAATCGCTTGAGCCTTGAATTAGCAGATTGCCGGGCAGAAGTCTCGCAAAGCGACCATCAACCATGACTGGGAATTGGTCAGAAACCAATGTCCGGTCAGCAAACCGAATTTTTTCATTACCTGCGTAGCACAGACAGTCATCATTTGAAAAAACTGGATAGCTGGTAGTTTGGCTGAAGGGCAAACGTTCGCCGACTACTCTATGATCCGAAGTCTGATAAACGTTGCCTTTTGTGTCAACAACATGTCGTCCGTCATGAGTGGCTGCTACTATATTGACACCAGACAAAACTCCCAGAATATAGCCGCCATCCAGATCCAGCACGATGGTTTCAGTTTTTGCAGGATCGCCGTAGCTATAAAGCAATGTACGATCCTCAGTCGATCGCTCCGGATCGTAGTTTATTTCCATGGAAACTGACTCATAAATTTCACCACCTCGAATAGCATCGATCTTAAAACTGTTAATACCATTATTCAAGACAACATCCCTGCGGAAACCACCGTAATAATCCATAGTTACAGGAACATCATCGATCCTGATCTCCTCTGCCCCTTCAAAATACCCGGCGATAGGATAATTTATCAGGTTCGTGGCAATATGCCCCGGTAGTACTGGGGCTTTTTCCTGCCATGTGAAGTTGGTGATCAACACCTCATCGCCCTGACTGCTGGCAGGCGCATTGCCTTCGTGCAGCCAGAAATTGAACCGAACATTCTCATTGCCTGGTTCCGGCACATATTTGCTGGCATGCGTCCACTTGTGGACCAGGGTACTTGCCGGTGGTACGCTACCCGCATATCTTCCATAATAAGTACTGAACTCGACGGTACCCGGACCCCATACAAGATAATGAGTCAAGTCGCTATCTTCATCGGTCAGATTAACCCTGAACCGGGTGCAGAGATCATCACATCCCGGACACTGGCTGCAGGGCTGGACCACATATTGAGCGTTAGTACGTTCACCGGCATTGCCCCAGCGTGCAAATTCGATATCTATCTCGCGATAATTTTGCTCTTCGGCCACTCCGTCCCAAGTAAACAAGCCGAGAACCATCAGCGGATCGGTGATATCGACCCGCCCATGCGTCTGGAATGCATAAGTGCCGTATCCAAGAGAGGTGTTAAGGACGACTTCAGTGCAATACCATCTACCATCATGCTCGCTGATTGTCAGATGAAGTCCTCCCTCATCAACCCAGATATCTTCCTCATTATCCGAGAAATAATTAGGTCCGGGTCCATCACAAAAATCCCTCCTCTTTACCGTCCAGTCATAGCCTGCAAAGGGGATGGTTCTTGGCTCCAGAAGTTCTTGCTGGGCGCGTGCAACAGCCCCCGATATTACCGGTAGTTCACAACAAGGTCTACAAATCGGTGGTTCAATTCCAGCAGGCAAAAGATATGCAGCAACAGCCGTGGCATAACGGTCATCGCCCCCCGTAGTAATATCACATGTCCATGTGCCATCCGGGTTAATAGCCGTCAACGGTGAAGCATAGTAGGGTTTGATCCACCAGACATCTCCAACGCGGATATAAACTGCTACACGACAATCATCAGGAGCAATGCCAGTGACATTACCTTCCAGATCTTCATTACCGGGATTGGGGTATTCTGGCACGTGGATGAAGTCGATTGTTGGATCGCACGCTGTAATAGGAGTATTGAATTCCGAATTTGCACCTACTATTCCACACGGAGATGCTAACAAGCCTGTAATCATCAATACACTGACTGCACCGAATTTTTCCTTTGTGTTTTTCTTCTTTTCCATCTCTTTTCACCCCTCTCCTTCAGTTTTTAGTCCAACATAGTCGACAGACATTACAGAATTATATTATAAGTTACTATACCCCGCACTTAATTACAAAGGTATGTGTTTCACATTCTCGCATTTGGTCTGGTTACGCCAGCACTTCGTATATGAGAAGTCGGCAACAGAACCGTGTACCGATCGTAGTGAAACTTTCACAGTTTCATACATATGTTAAATCAGAACTTACCTCACATAAACCCACTCATAGGCAGGCGGTGTCAACACTTTAGTGGCATGACAACCCCTGCAAACCCGGGGATTCCGCGGAACACGAAAGATCCTGCCCGTCAACCCCCTCCCCACTCACCTCGTAAGAATGTGTACTACAGCAGTCCCGCCGGATCCACCGACATTGTGCGCCATTCCGACCTCGCCTGCGACCTGCCGCTTTCCTGCTTCGCCCCTCAGTTGCTGCGTAATCTCAACAACCTGCTTGATCCCTGTCGCGCCTACCGGATGCCCGCAGGCTTTGAGACCACCTGACGGATTCACTGGCAGATCGCCGTTGAGCGCTGTTACTCCATCCTCGGTCACCTTCCCGCCGGTTCCCTTCTCAAAGAATCCGAGATCCTCGATTGCGCATATCTCTGCTATCGTGAAGCAGTCATGTACCTCTGCAAAATCGATATCCGCTGGAGTTATTCCAGCCATCTTGTATGCGCGGGATGCGGCAGACGTGGTTGCAGCAAGCGTGGTAATATCTGCGCGGTCGTGCAGGGTTATGGTATCGGACGCCTGTGCGCTCGCTTTGATGAAGATTGGGGTGTCTGTGTACTGTCTTGCGGTCTCTGCTGGCGCAAGCACCACAGTGGCAGAGCCATCCGTGAGCGGTGAGCAGTCGAGTATGTGTAGCGGATCCGCTATCATCGTCGATCGCAGTACCGCATCGACCGTGATCTCGTTTCGATACTGCGCTTTCGGATTCATCGTTGCGTTGTGGTGGTTCTTCACAGCCACGCTTGCGAGTTGTTCTGGCGTGGTCCCGTATTCGTAGATATGCCTGCGCGCGATCATCGCATAGAGCCCAGGAAACGTGGCGCCTGCAAATCCCTCCCACTCCCGATCTGCGGCGGCTGTGAGCATGTCGGTTGCAGCCTGTGCGCTTACATCAGTCATCTTCTCAACACCTGACGCAACCACGATATCAGCATGTCCGGATGCAATTGCAAGCACACCCATTCGAAGCGCAAGTCCACCTGATGCACATGCTGCCTCCACACGCGTGGATGGCGTGTGTAGACTTGCAAGACCCGCGTAATCAGCGATCAGCGACGATATATGCTCCTGCTCCACGAATCTGCCTGCACTCATGTTTCCGACGAAGAGTTCATCGATATCCTCTCCTTGCACACCGGCATCCTCGATCGCTGCCACGCCTGCTTCCACGAAGATGTCCCGGAACGATCTGTCCCAGAACTCCCCAAATGGTGTACAGCCGATTCCTATGATTGCTACATCTCTGGCCATAATTACCCTAGTGATCTTTTCTGTAATGAGGTTTTTTATGGCATCTGCCAATGACTTTGTTTCGCAGAGTGTGGTGATAAATCACCCGTTTTCAGAAAGACTAAAGATAAGTCGTATCATCTTTTTGAAGTGGGTACGAATTTTGTTGCAATCGAAAGCATGGTTACAATTTGGAATTGTAGAATATTTGAAGGACTCATAAACTATGAAACACGTGATACTTGTCCAGCGAAATGAACCCACCAGTGGCGAGTCAAAAAACATACGAAAACTTATTGAATTGCATGATCTGGCAATATCTGCAAACTACAAGGTGGTTGGTGATGTTACTCAAACAAGAAGACCTGACAGGAAGTACCAGATCGGGCGTGGAAAGGTTGAAGAACTTGCCTCGATGAGGGAAGAGTTGGACGCTGATAAGATCATCTTCTCCAACCAGTTGAGTGCAACACAGATATACAACATATCCGAGAGTTGCAAGTGTGAAGTAATTGACAAGTTCCAGTTGATACTTGAAATATTTGCCAAGCGGGCAACCACAAAACGTGCTAAACTTCAGGTCGAACTTGCAAAATTACAGTATGAACTCCCAAAAGCAAAAGCGATTGTGTCGCTTCTTAAAAAGGAAGAGCGCCCCGGGTTTATGGGACTTGGGAGTTATGAGGATTCGTATGAGCAAGGCATCAGGAGCAAGATACACCGAATACAAAAAGAGCTTGCAAGTGTCCAAAAAGACAACGAATCCCTACGGATCAGGCGGCATGAACATGGTTTTTCAATTGTAGCACTGGCAGGCTATACCAGTGCCGGGAAAAGCACCCTTTTCAATGCGCTTGTAGATGAAGATGTACACGTCGGGGATATTCTTTTCACAACACTTTTGCCAATAACACGCGCGCTGAATATCCATGGACGCCCTATACTTTTGACGGACACGGTCGGCTTTATTGACGATCTGCCACACTGGATGATTGAGGCGTTTCGTTCAACATTAAACGAGATATTCCTTGCCGATGTCATCTTGCTGGTTGTTGATGCCAGTGAATCTCCTGACCTCGCGGGGCAAAAACTTGTCACCTCTTATGACACATTGTGGGAGCGGATAAAAGGGGTGCCCATCATCACTGTGCTGAACAAAATTGACAGGATTACAGAAGATGAATTAAAAGAGCAACTTGAAAATGTAGGGCACCTCGCTCCAAATCCTGTTGCGGTCTCTGCAAAAAATGGTTTGGGATTCGATGAACTTAAGATGAAGATCTATGGACAACTCCCAAAATGGAAACGCGACATGGTCTCATTGCCCATGTCAGAATATGGGATGTCGATTGTATCATGGTTGTTTGATGAAGGCATTGTACACAACATCAATTACAAAGACCAGATCATGGTTGATTTTGAAGCGCGGGATGAGATTATTCTGAAGGTGAGAATAATTGAAAAAGATACATAGATATATGATTATATATATACGTAATAGTGAAGTGTACTCCGAAAATTGTGCCAAAATCTATGAAATCCTGTGTCTTTGCCTCAAAATTAATGTATTTATGGGATCAAAATTCAGTATCCGCTCCAAATCAGAGGGTAACTCGAAGAAGCAGACGTGTACTGAATCCTAAATGATGATGTTAGTATTGTCATCTGACAAGCAATGAATCGCTATATCAATGATTTTATCACATCGCCTAATTCGACAGAATACTATACATACCAGAAGAGTAAGGGTCGTCTCATGAATATATCAGGGATAACGCAAGCATTGGAAACAATAAATATCCGCCCGGATAGAATTCGTGATGCGCAACTACCTGAAGCTTTTTGCCTACTTCTTCAGATCATCGAAGATTTAAGTGCTCACCGAACAATAAAGTAGCAAAAGTACGTGCTCGAGTGACTCGTGGTAGGAACCACAAGACTCGACCCTTATTCACCCAGCCACCGTCTGCATGACCATGAGCGTGTCGGCGGATAGTACACACCCGTCGTGGTTAATGCCAAAATGGGTCGTATTCGCGGATTTTACTTGCAATTTCGGGCGCAATCGCGGCATCCGCGATGGTGGATATGTGCGGTCCCTCTGCAACTGGAATACCGGTGATGGGATCGATCTCAAACGGATAGAACACCACCTCACCCCCATAGGTCTCTTCAACGTAAATGCTCGCATCGATTGTGTTGTTGTTCATTCTAGCACCCCAGTAATTGTGCTTCACTTCACATGGGGTGGATTGTCCATTGTAGAACTGCCATCGCCAGCCTCCGCTCGTTTTGTTGTGGTTTCCGTTCTTGACGATGTTGTTGTAACAGATGTTGTTGTCAGTGCTTCCCATGTATAGGCAGAATCCATTTCGCGTGTTTTTCCGCACCCTGTTGCATGTGATATTATTGTTACTCGAAGAAGATAGGTGGATGCCATCACCATTATTTGAGTTCACGGTGTTGCCAGTGAGTATATTATTGCCCGAAGAAAACAGATAGATACCATTATCATTATTCGAGTTCGCGGTGTTGTTCATAAGCGTGGTGTTATTCGAATAACCGTATACGCAAATACCAGCACCGTGGTTCGAGCTTGCGATGTTACCGATGAGTGTGTTGTTGATCGAGGGTGATGAGACGGTGCGAGACCTACTGATGC
>JAYELB010000237.1:0-2725 GCA_034717055.1 Methanobacteriota archaeon | reverse complement strand
AGTCACTAAACCCCGGACTTAAGTCCAAGGCCTGCACATAGCGTTTTCGCATTCAGTTTCTCCTGATTCTCCACCGTCATGTCAATAATTTCGATTTTCATCTCTTTGCATATCTTACGAATACTCCCATATACTGCGAGCGCGATCGTCTTCCCGACCAGAATCTTCCCTCGATACTTCGGCGAGATAACTATATGGCCAGTTAGAAGTGAAACCGCATGTCGGTCATGATGGAGTTCTCTGCGCCCCATGCGCTACACGTCAGAACCCGTCTTATAAAAACATTTCGTAGTAGCGGGACTGCTGACACCAGAAGCCACGGCAGCCCCAAAACACAGCAAACCTTTTAAACAACCACCGCAATATCACAGTAAAATACTGTAATATTCCTGTGATCCAATGTGTAACTGCACCCCCCGCCTGCAAAAACTCAGAACATACATCAGAGCACTCCACTGCCCGACCCGTTGGACGATCATCGACTTCATCGGAGATGGCAGCCGGAGTACAAAGGAGGTATACGAATTTTTAGCAGAACGCGGCGTTGGGCTTACGCCTTCCGGGCTGTACTACCACCTCTCTGAGTTGAACCGTGCAGGCATCATCGAGGTCTCCGAGTACAGAGAGAAGGGCGGAGGTGCGCCCGAAAAAGTCTGGAAACTGAAGACAAGGAAGATAGTCATTGATTTACTGGACAGTGGAGGTTAAAAATCATGAAAAACGTGATCGAGGTCAAAGAACTGACGAAAAATTACAATGGACTCACAGCAGTGGATCACATCAACTTTGAGGTGGAGGAAGGCGAAGTATTCGGATTTTTAGGACCGAATGGTGCTGGCAAGACCACAACGGTGCGGATGCTCACAGGCGTGATAAGACCGAGTTCCGGCAACGTCAGTGTCATGGGTTTTGACCTCGGGCGGCATCCGATCAGAGCCAAAGAAATGATGGGGGTCGTTCCTGAGCTCTCGAACGCATACACCGAACTCTCTGCATGGAATAACCTGCAGTTCATGGCAGAGTTGTATGGCGTACCGAAAAAAGTTGCAGTATCAAGAGCAGAAGAACTCCTGACTAGGTTTGACCTGTATGACAGGAAGGATTATGCGGCAAAGACGTTTTCAAAGGGGATGAAGCAGAAACTGGTCACAGCCATGTCGCTCATGAACGACCCTGAGATACTCTTTCTCGATGAGCCGACGTCCGGTCTGGATGTCCAAAGCGCACGGCTGATAAAGGATATGGTGCGAAAACTCCGCAAAGCCGGCAAGACGATCTTTCTGACCACCCACTACATGGATGAGGCGAGTCAACTCTGCAACAGGGTCGCAATCATCAATCACGGACGGATCGCAGCTATCGACGCTCCCGAGAAACTTAAGGTGAGAATCGGAGGACTGCAGTATGTAGAGGTCAGTTTCACCGCGCCTGTGGACGTCTCTGATCTTCGTGACATGGCAGGCATCACCGGTGTCCGGACAAGCGGAGATAAGGTACAACTGTATACGGATGATCCGGACAGGACGATACGCGGTCTGGTGGAGTATTCCAGCTCGAACAATCTGGAGATTGTGACACTGAACACGCTGACACCGACGCTCGAGGATGTCTTTGTGAAACTGACTGAGGGGGCATAAAATGATAGATCAGATGAGACGTGCGTACGCTATTGCAAAGAAGGATGTTAGGATCTACTACCTGAAGGGGGCAGTGATTATATTCGGTGTCCTCTCTCCAGCATTTCTCTTTCTGGCGTTTATTATAGGGCGAGACCTTCCTCTCGATTTCCTCCTCGCCGGGCTGCTTGGTATGACGATATTCTTTACCTCAACGTCGGTTGCCCCCGTGATCGCGCCGACCGAGACCCAGACCAGGAACTTAGAAAGGCTTGCAGCAGCCCCAATCTCCATCACAACGATCCTTTTTGGGGATGTGTTGGCCTCCGTCCTCTTTGGAATCGTGATCTCTCTCGTCCCGATACTGCTCGGGCTGGTGCTTGGGGTCACGATTGTGCATCCGTTCATCCTTGCTCTGAGCATAGTGCTGGCTGCATTCTGCTTCTCTGCAATGGGGCTCATATTCTCGTCCGCACCGACCAGCATGACCTCTACAGTGATGATGCTGTCCATGATGGTGAAATTCCCGCTGGTCTTCATAAGCGGCATATTTATCCCGGTGCAGGAACTGCCATCGTGGGGGCAGGCGCTGGCATCGCTGTCGCCACTGACCTATATAACCGACCTGTGCAGGTATGCATTCCAGGGTTCTTGCCACTATCCGGTTCCTGTGGATATCGGAGCGCTTTTGGTGTTTCTGGTAGCATTCATGGTGATTGCGATAAAACTTCATGAGAGGAGTCTTCCGAAGCGGTTGTGAATATTTTCGGGTTTTCTGTGAATCTCCTGACATGCCCTCTTTCAGTAGCAGCTATTCATACATGCCCACAGCCACATGCGCACACACCCCAATCCCGCGTTGTGAAGAGATGATGTAGATGTTTACGAAACGGCAAAGAAACAGCCCCGCTGGTATGCGTTTACACTCATAGCGGGAATTGCTGACCTGTCACGACTTTTATAGATCTTAGATGGGAGTTCGCCTAGGGTGATGAAAAGATATGTGTGCCCCAGACTGAATCGGTCACATTTTTGTTCCATTTTAGTACTGGAGAGAAAGTATATTCCCAAGTAGATTGGACCGGTTGCTACTGGTTTTTCTTGCACCG
>JAYELB010000236.1:0-2733 GCA_034717055.1 Methanobacteriota archaeon | reverse complement strand
CATACAGCCGATAAAAGATGTAGTACATGTTTAGCTGAGGTGGAAAAACCACGAGATTACACGAGATTGACATAGAAATCTTGTGGAAATCAGCGTAATCTCGTGGTTTTATATTATGGACACCCCCACAATACCCGAGTGAGTATGCTTGGGTAAAGATAGTAGGGAGATGCTAAGCGAACAGGTGGATCTCATGGGTGCTTAACCGAACACACATGGAGGTTGATCGTGTTCACATCGGCAAGATACTGCGCGAGCAGATTCACGAGTTCTTCGATCCAGTAGGTAGACGCGGCCATCGGAAGCGCGCTCTATCTCGGTCGGTTCAGGCTTGCAGAGGCGATTGGGGTGTGACCGGTACGGGTGTGGCTGTGGGTGTAACTAATTGTCCGGGTATCCCAACACCCTGATCATAGCCCCCTCGTTTCGATATATTTATCTGGTTTGAGTCCTCTACTATCCCTGATGCCGAAGAGAGTCATGATCGTAGATGATGCGGAATACATGCGGGAGATGATCGGAGACATTATAGAGAATTGTGATACACTTTTCGGGTATGAACTGGTGGGAGTTGCCGCCGATGGCGCGGAAGCGATCGTAAAGTACCGCGAACTGGTGGATGAGGGGCTGCGACCCGATGTCGTGACCATGGACATCGTGATGTCAAAGATGGATGGGATCACTGTGATCAAGGAGATCAGAAAGCAGGATCCTGATGCACGAATCCTCGCGATCTCCGCTCTCGATTCTCCGGATACCATCAACCGGGCGATGAAAGCCGGAGCAATCGATTATATCACCAAGCCGTTCACGGTGACCGATCTGATGGATAAGATCCGGCATGTCGCAACGACTGTGGCTGAGGCCGGGGAGGCGGAAGAGGAACGTTTACCTGCTCGCGAGAATGTGATTGCCGGAACAGTTGTCTCCAGCGACGAGGGCCATGCAGTTATAACGGTGCAGAATGCCGCAATCGAGGTGATGTCAGATTGTGCGGTAGATGACAGGGTGAAAGTCCACATAGATCCTTGGAACATCGAGTTGCGTACCGGACCGGATACAATGAGAAATCAACTGGAAGGGGCGGTTCTGGAGATTATCCCTTCGACCCCGGTTTCGCAGGTAAAACTGGACTGCGGATTTAACCTCTCTGTGGACGTGCCATCAAAGACACTTTCGGTGTTGCATCTCGCGGTCGGTGACCGGGTTTACGCCACCTTCGGCGTGCTCTCTGCCCATGTCACGCGATAACTCCCTCGATCCTGATCCGCGCAACCGCCGCCAGAACCGCCTTCTTGTGAATCTCTGCTGACCTGTGAATCCCACCGCGAGTGCCGCGCACGGCACGACATGGGTACTGTTGCACAAGAAGCCCTGCCTTCGAAGGCGCATCAGCAACCGGAGTGCCCACAAGCTGCGATGCCACCCACCAGCTTGCACCGCAGGGCGAACCCCTGATGACTCGGACGTCTGATACGACCCCATCAGCAACAGATATCCTGAACTCGGGCTTTCCGAGAACCTTTGTGAATTCATCGATGACTCGATCTCCACAGGGGGCGAGCGCGCAGCATATCTCATCTGCATGGATATGTATCCGGTATCGCTCCCTGATCTTTTCGAGTTCGGACGTGTCGTTTCCTGAGACGATGATTGCACCGGCGCCTGATTCTGCTGCGCACGCTGTGAATGCTGGTGTGAGATCAGGGTGGAGCGCAAAGACGATCACCAGATCAGACGTCAGATCGGTATCTTTCGTATACGGTTCGGTATCCTCGATGAAACCAGGAAGATCCTTTGGAATTGGAACTTCTATCACCTTAAAGTCGGTCTTCCCCACAATCGTCCGGATTGCACGCTCTCCATACTTTCCTCGTGAGACTACTGTGACTGAGATCATCGTTTTGTGATCGGTCCGGGTGGCTATTAACTTGACCTAGCCATCCGACTGGTAGATAGCGGTAGCACGTAAGACCGACAATCTCTCCGATACGTTTACATCAGCAAAGATGCTTACTTTACAACATGACGATTATATTCGATGACATCGGGAGTTATCCGCTCCCACGAGGGCAGCGGGAACGTGTGCATCAAGCATTCGCTGACGGGCAGTATGGCGACCCCGAGGTGACCGAAGCCATTCGCGACTGTATGCGCCAGAAGATCGCGGCAGGACTTGACGTCCCGACATATCCACAGTTTCAGGATATGAACCAGCAGTTCACAAGGATCATTGACGATCCGGCGTTTGACGAGGCGCCTTTTCTTGTCAATGAGGAGTCGGCAGAGATAATCGAACTCGATGCCATCGAACCGGTTGCAAAGGAGTATCTCGAGAAGACCGGGGAGCGGTTGAGGATCAGGGTCTGTATCACAGGCGCAGTCGAGCTATACTTAAAGCAGTTTGGCAGCGCGGCATATCCTGACATACTGGACCTCTACGCGAGAAGCGTTGATCGGTTCGTTGCAAATGCGCTTTCTACAAAGTCGTCGTTTGATGTGGCTGTCATCAGCATCGATGAGCCGAGCATAGGGATCAATCCCGAGATCAGGTTCAGCGACGATGAGATCATTCATGCGCTTAACCTCTCAGCGAAATCCTCAGATGTCGATACCCAGATACACCTGCACTCGCCGATCCACTATACGCTTGCGTGCGAGTCCGACTCGATCAATGTCGTAGGAGTGGAATCCGCTGCAAACCCTGATTACCTCGAACTGATCGATAAAGGG
>JAYELB010000235.1:0-11656 GCA_034717055.1 Methanobacteriota archaeon | reverse complement strand
GGAATCTTATTAAACTCCTCGTCGGCTTTTTTGAAATTGCCTTTGTCCGCGTATCTGCATCCAGCCTCTAAGTGAGGCAATGCGTCCAACATTTTTGTCAAAATGCCGTCTATTGTTATGGCTGGAACTGATATTTCCGTGAATTCCGAGTTTTTTAGATCCGCAAGTGTGTCCTTGGATTCTGAAAAGTCAGCGGGACATTTGCTAAATTCTAGTTCTGCGCTATGCCACACTTCGTTTTGCATGTATTTGGTCGCCTTTAGCAGGTGTTCCACCCCATCGATGTACGGATACATTCCGGATATTAACACATCGAACTCCAAAACCATCTTTTCGTTCTGCTCAATCGAAATTCTATTCTCCAAAAGTTCGCTTCTGGACTCTGCGAGGGCTGTGTCGATATCAATACTGAAACATTTTTCTTTTGCTGTGGATATGAAAGGCCGTGTGTCATTTAAAGCATCTTCAGCCAGCTTAAGCTCTGATCTCATCGACGCGAAATCGTCACCTTCCGCGTATGCATCTACTTTGTTAAGATGCTCCAAGCAGATAATTAAATTTCGAAACACGGCAACACGGTCTAAGTTGTAACTACACATCACTTTAGCAGTACGGATTGTATCTTTTTCATTATCATAGTCTGTTGCGGCGTTATTGAGTATTTTTAAAGCTTCTTCATAATCAACTTCGGATGCTGTAAGTTTTGTTTTCGCATCCGAATATGCGCCAGTTTCCAAACGTATTTTTTCAATCCGGGTCACACCACCCCCTATAAGTAAGCTCGCTCTAGATATGTCCTCTGCTGCGGATATCTTTTCTTCAACACGCCCCTCTTCAACATGTTCTTCTTCAACACATCCCGCAAATACCACGATCGACACGATCGATATTATGGCTATTAAACCGACTGTAGTTTTTTTCATTCCCGATCACCTGCCTACACAAAGCAACCCGCCTCCGCATTTGGTACGGAGCAGGTACCTGCGCTTTGCATAATGACTAGCCAGCCGCGAAATAGCGGCCAACCCTTGCAGAGGCCTCTCTGCCCCATGCCGTCTCTCTGTTCCATGCTGATAAATCAAAACGTATCACATATAAAACCTCTGTAAATAAGGCTACATAGTGCTTACCGAACAATAAAGTAGCAAAAGTACAGCTTGAGTAACTCGTGGTAGGAACCACGTACATGTTTAGCTAATATGCTAATATTCACATAATTTTGGGTAAGTACTAGTAAAGTTATCTGATGGCGCTCCACATCCAGGACATCGTACAATTTGCTTATTCGTGCCATTCAGGTTATTTTCCGATTTTATCACGTATGGATAGATGTGCAGATGATACGAATTTTACAGATTATTTTCCGGCAAGCCCATAATGTCACAAGACGCTGGCACCCATTCTCCGGAGTAACTTTACAACCCCCGAAACGAGACACTCATGCATCTGATGAAACCGAGATCCTTGGCTCTACTGCTCCCGTCCTCCCTCGCAATCGATGCCAGCGACCTGCGCAGCAAGACTGCAAAGATCGGGCAGATCGCGCGGGCGGCATCGGTATTCCGTGCGGATCGAATCATCATATACCATGATCCCGACCTCGACGAGACAGAACTGATCGAGAGAATCCTTAATTATGCTGAAACCCCACAATATCTGCGAAAACGCCTGATCCCATTGGCGGACGATCTGCGGTATGCTGGCACGATCCCACCGCTGCGGACACCGCACCACCCCCTTGATGCAGACAAGATCGAGATCGGGGACACCCGTGTTGGGGTGGTGGTCAGGGTGCATGAAAACGGTTCATGGGTGGATATCGGGTCGAAGCGATTCGCATTTCTGAATGTTTCCATGCAGAAGGGTGAGCGTGTGAATGTGCGGATCACATCGAATAAGCCGCTTAAGGCGATTCCTGTCGGTGACGACGAGATCATCGGGTACTGGGGCTATTCTGTTGCGAGAGCAGGTACTCTGAGCAGAGCACTGACCTTGACCCTAGCCTCAACCCAAGCCCCGGGACTTAGAATTGCGACCAGCAAGTATGGTGAATCTATCGATGCCGACCTGCTCAGGAAGATAGGGGTAGAATCCGGATCAGAGGATGTGCTGGTGGTCTTTGGCGCGCCGCACAAGGGAATCTCTGAGATCCTGGATGAAGAGAGGAGAGGGGAGAGAAAGAATAGTTCTATTGTGGAATTTGACTATACGATAAATGCCCTGCCAGATCAGGGTACCGCGACGGTCCGGCTCGAGGAAGCGGTCGTTGCCACGCTTGCGATACTAAACCTGGCGTTTCACTGACATGATGTTTCAGGCGCTCTCTGTAATTCACAAATGCGCGTACTTTTCCACTATTCCAAAGGATCCGGTTGTGATAAGTACGATTGAACCACAGAGGGCACATAGGGTCATAGAGAGTTATTGTTTTCATCTTTAGCCCCCTTTGTATCACTCTGTGGTTTTCCGATAACCCTATTTCGAAATATCAAAAAGTCTCCGGGGTTTTGGTAACCGCAACGCGAGATATCAAAGACTCATATTTCACTGACCTGACCGGGGATCGCAAATCATGATCATTCATCCAGTTTCATCAGAAGCGCAGTGCGCACCGAGACCGCATCAGCAAGATCAGCGGTTGTGTGCCAGATCTTGAGTTTCTTTATGTCCAGTCTGCCACCACATCGCTGGCACACGGTCGATTTTATACCATCCTCTATAATCTGCACATGGCTTTTGCATTTCGGGCATACGATCACGGAATATTTCAATCAGACCACTCCATGACATCTATTCCATGATTAGTGATTGCATACTCCTTTATCCTGCGGTCGTGATCGGTTCCGCGCATCTTTAGGATTAGCAAGAGTTTTCGCAAGTCTGATTCCTTCTTGATGTACCTGAGCGATATGATACCGTCCACCAAAAAAGACGTGCCAGCATCCGGTATCCCGAATGAAAAGACGTTCTCGATCTCGCTTGTGAAAAGTGAGGTGACATTCCTGTACTTTAAGTACCTGGTCAGCGAGTAGATATACTCCCTGGCATTTACAGATCCGCAAAACACAGTCTTCATGTCTGTGATCCCGTCGAAGACCACCGATCCGGAACCGATCGACTCGACTGCGTCCTTGATCTGCCAGAGATGCTCATCGGAAGAGACCTGTTCAGATGGATAAACGAACCTGAGCATGTCGTTTTCGATGTACTCCTGCATATCCCAGCCAAGCCGCATCGCTTCAGCCATCAGTTGGTCAGGAGATTCATTAAATGAGACTATAACAGATGGTTTATCATTTTCAAGGCTTTTGTTGGCAAACTGCAAGCCAAAAATAGTTTTCCCGGTACCCGCACTGCCAGCAATCAGCATCGAGTATGTTTCAGGGATTCCACCCTCCATCATCCGGTCCAGTTCCCGGATACCGGTCGGGACGCGTACCGAGAGATCCGGGTGCGCTGCACCACCTTTCAGATGTGGGAACACCTGCACCATACCTGCGGAGATGTTAAAGGAGAATATATTCGATAATACTTGATTACCCGCGATGTTCGGGGTTTTGAATATCTTAAGATTGCGTAAAACATGTTTTTCGCTCTCTTCGTAAGAGAGATACAGAACCCCATCCATAAAATGGCTGACAACCGCTGTGTGAATCTCGGATGCGGCCAATTCACCGGTGACTAATGTGATCGCACCCCATTCGTGCGCCATCGAATCGAGCGTGCCTATGAACCGATGTCGCTCCTGTTCCGGAAATGCAGATCCAATGGGTGTTATTGGGTCGATTGCAACCCTGTTAGCACCGGACGATGTGACGGCATTCCCGATATCGATCAACGCAGACAATGGATCGCGTTCTGCAGATATCCTGTCGATCGGATGTAGCGTGATCGATTCATGCATGAATGGAAAAGCATCTGCAAAATCCCCTCCCCGCTCTTGTCTGGTGGTGATCGGGATGTAGAGCGTTGATTCGTCTTCTGCCATACTCGATAGTGAATCGAGCACGAACATCGTCTTGCCGACACCAGCGGTACCTGCTATGAGGATGGTTGATGGTTTTGGAAATCCTCCAAGAATCTCATCAAGCCCGGAGATGCCGGTCGATCTGAGCATCATCGATATTATAGGGGGATTTTTTCGTATATTGATTGCTTGTGGCAAGCACTTATGCAGGTACTCTGTCCATACTTGTTTTCAGACATCGTGTATGTCTTTGCGTTCACAATCTCCCCGGTCTGTGGATCTACCAGCGCGGTTGCAATATATAGATTCTTGCCACTGTTGCCGCAACTGCAACTCCGCTCGATCATATCGACCTTCCAGAGGAATGGTGACTCACTGACGTTTGCAGACCGATTGACGTTCCACAAGGACGACCCATTAGCATCCGTAGACGGTTTGATGATAGTGTATACGGAGTTCTGAACGAGCACTGCCTGCACACTCCTCCGGTTCGGCGTAGTGAACTTCCGGCTTATGAATTCTTTGATCGTATCGTTGTTTGCGGTGATGTTAATCGCTTCACTGACATCGATTAGGGGCATCATTCCAAGCGTTCCCCTGACCACTGACAACTGACCCCTCTCCATAGTATCGGTAGAGGTGATGCACCCGATCGAGCTTACAACCACCACCATCAGAAGAGACAGGGCAACAATCGGATGATATTTCATCACTTATCCCTTCTTCTGTTTGTATTTGGTGTATCCACATCTTCCGCAGGTCATGCGGTCTGCATGTTCGGCCAAAAAGACGCCGCTGCCACATTTCGGACAGAACTGCCTCGAACGTGTGATCTTATTTTCTTTTATGGTATAGTATTCGTTTACGCGCATGATCAACTCTCGCCCCCACCGCTCTTCTTTGCTGGCGCATTGCGCGCAATCATATAACCGGGTTCGATTCGGAGCAGATTCTGCTCATTGTCGTACAAACGGGCGTATCCGAGGATATCCTGCGTGCCGTACTGTGAGTTCATCCGATCGAGTATCAGCAGTTCGGGAACAGTGTCGAGAAGCGCCACAAGCGTGTTCTTCGCACTCTTTCTTGACATGCCGATTTTGTCGGTCTTGAATACAATATCCCGTCTGTTCAGAAGTACATTCTCTTCATCCTTTACGATCTCAATATCCATTAAAGCATCCTCCGTAGCAATTTGCCATCGTTAGCATCTTCCATCTGTTTCAAGAGTTCTCGTATCTCCTTTTTTTTTTCACTGGTCACCTTGATAAGCACACATCCACTCGATGGCTGCCCATATATAACTATCGAGGAGAGCGGTGCAAGAACTACCGCAGGCATGACTGCGAGATCCTCCTCGCCCTGCACAAATATGCGGATGGGGCGTTCGCATTTCATCGAATCCATTATAGCGGTCACAAGGTCGGGCGTGATTGTGCCGGCAGGGTTCTTTACAATGACCTCATGATATACTGGATGATGGATGCGATTTTTAACTTCATCGGACACCTCTGCCCTGCATGTGAGGTGATCGACGATGCAGATGTCGGGTAGGATGCCTGATTCGATCAGGTTACAGGTTGTGACATCGCCAACAGAGATAACCTTTGCAGGACTCCCCCAATCCGGCGCGCTCTTCAGCAGGTCCATGGTCTTTCGTCCGGATCCGGAATACAGCGTCCCATGCGGGACTTTCAGCCTCGATTTCAGGCGATCCGAAAGAAGAAGAGGCACTTTATCGCACCTTCAGCGCATACGCTCCGGCAGTCGTTATATTCAGTTTCGCAGCGATACTCGAGAGTTCCGGATCCATGATTATGACGTATCCGCTCCAGTCCTTGCTGAGCGAGCTTGATCCACACACCGGACAGTTCTGCCCGCTCACGATCCTGTGACAGTCCCTACATGCTTGTTCACTCATTCTTTCCCGCCCTTGCTACTCTCTTCTTTTGTAGTTTCTTCTTTGTTACTCTCTTCCTTTGCAATCTCCTCGAGCCATTCCAGTTTACCAAGTGTTGGCTGGCGCATCGTAAGCCCTATCCTGCTCTCGTGCGGGTCCCGTTCGTTCAAACTGACCGCAACGATGCGCGCACGTAGTTTATCACCCTCTGTAATCGACCGCCCACTCTCCTTGAAGACGAGACGACTATTCTTCCCGTCATAAGATACGAAATCATCGGTCAATTGACTCACATGGATCAGTCCATCGAGCGGTCCGACACCGATGAACGCGCCAAATTCGACGACCTCGACGACAACTCCTTCCGTTACCTCCTGCATTACGGGTTTGTACATGAGCGCGTCGAATGTCGCCTCATAATATACACCCCCATCGCCACAGAGGATGTGCCCGTCGCCGACATCGACCACATCGAGGATAGCAACCAGTACGCCGAGTTTCTTGTCGATTTGCCCTTCCAGTTTATCGCGAAGCGCCTGTCCTACAGCTGCCATAATCGGCATCCCAAGCTGCTCAGGGTCGATGCGAACGGTGTCAACCAGTCTTGTTTTCAGATACATGCTACGCCTCTTTATTTTATAGAAAACCGAGTACAGTTACGCGGCTGTGATATTAATTCTTTTGCATCGGGGCGGCTTTGGGATGAAATTCATGCACACATACTCCAGTGTGGCACTACAGCACCCATGACCTCCGGATACTTTACTCTTCTGATATTGTGCCCCACAAGCTCAGAGCTGCCATAGTCTCTTTCCGCGATTCAAGCCGTCTCCTCGAGCGCCTGCGCCAAACCTATACTTCACCAGTGAATCCGCTATATTCCCGTGCCTCTGGTATTTCTATTCATATGTGTTGTTAAGGTAATACTCTTTTTTCACGAGAATGTTGAGTTCCTCATCCATATTTACTGGAAAATCTACTGCGCCCATTGGGATCACATAATCACAATTGGATTTAATACCTTAAATATTTTTTCTGATGGCTGCGACCGCGCTCTCTGGCAAGATCGCAGATCAACGGGGTTCTCAAGTATCCGCGAAATCAGATATCTTAGGAGTGTCAAATTCCAATCGAAACTCCTTAGTCCGATTATCTGCAAGCTTAGCATACTCATAGTCAATCTCGTAGCCAACATAACTACGTTTCGACTTTATCGCTGCGATCGCGGTCTGTCCACTTCCCATGAACGGGTCGAGAACGACCTCGCCCTCAAACGTGTATAGCTGGATCGTCCGGTACGGCAGTTCCACCGGAAACGGTGCCGGGTGCCCGATCTTCTTTGCAGATTCCGACGGGAACGTCCAGATGCTCTTTGTGAGTTTGAGGAATTCATCCCTCGATATTGTGTTCTCCCGTTTCAGAGGGTTCTTCCTCCCGAATGTGTCTTTGGAGAAGATCAGGATGTATTCGTGCACGTCCCGGAGCGTCGGGTTGGAAGCAGACTTCCAGCTCCCCCATGCGGTGGAAGGACCTGCGCTGGATGCCTTATCCCAGATAACCTCGCCTCGCATCAGAAATCCGAGTTCAATCATGTCTTCGACGATGAATGCGTGAAGCGGGATGTAGGGCTTTCTTCCGAGGTTTGCAACGTTTATGCAGGCGCGTCCTCCGGGTACAAGGACTCTGTGAACCTCGTGCCATACCCTTTTCAGGAATTCACGGTAGCTTTCGAGAGTTAAGTCCTCATCGTAGTCCTTTCCAACGTTGTAGGGGGGAGAGGTTACCATCAGGTGAACGCTGCTATCTGGCAGTTCTTCCATAGATTCGGATGACTTGCAAAGGATTTTATTCAGGGATTTAGGAGGGATTATGTTTTCCGTGTATTTTATTTTCTTTTCGTTTGGTATGTCTTCGTATAACTTGCTTGTGTAAAATGCTGTGGAATCGTGACTTATTCTACCAGATGTCCCAAAAGAACTTGTCTTTGTGCCGCGTATTTTGTTAGAGGTCTTCAACTTTACCACCCATACTATTTCATGCGGGTTTATATTAACACATCGACCAATATTTATTTTATGCACCCCCAACGTGAAACCGTCAAAGAAGAGGTCGCATTTTATCTAAACGACACCACGACATTTACAGGCAGGTTTATCGATTTATTCATAATATGTCTCAATCTTTTTACAGTACTCGTCTTCATCACAGAGAGTTATTTTCACGACTCAAATCCCAGTATTTTCTGGACTATCGAGGTTGTCACAGTCTTTATTTTTATAGTAGAGTACATCCTGCGGTTCTGGGTTGCAGAAAAAAAGATGAAACATGTTCTTGGAGTCTACAGCATAATAGACCTCGTTGCGATAATACCTACATTCGTAGTGTTCCTTGACCTCCGGTTTGTGCGCATCTTTAGGGTATTTCGTATCTTCAGGTTTATGAGATTTGTAGATACCGGTGCGTTTCTGTCTGAAGATCTGAAGATGCATGAAATAAGAATTATAAAAATTATATTTACAATTATCTCAATCATCTTTGTATCTTCATCCTTTATCCACGCGGCCGAGAGAGTTGCGAATCCAAACATCAACGATCTGGGTTCTGCGATGTATTTTTCGATAGTAACACTTACTACAGTTGGCTTTGGAGATATCGTTCCTGTAACCCTTCTTGGACGCCTTATAACCATTCTTATGATACTTGTCAGCATTGCTTTGGTGCCATGGCAGTTGGGTTTATTGATAAAGGAGTTTATGCTTTCGACTTCCAAAAAAAGAAGTATAACATGCAAAAAATGCGGTCTCAGTCAGCACGATGCCGATGCCACACACTGCAAGCATTGCGGCAGCATAATTTATCACGAGACCGAGGGAGATCCGCAGAAAAGATGAATGGCAGGTGGGGCTTTCACCCCTTAAACCACCCGCACCTGCGTCATAACATCGCCCTGATTGATTTTGTTCACCACATCCATGCCCTCGACCACCTGACCAAAGACCGTGTGCACCCCGTCAAGATGGGGCTGCGGCGAGTGTGTGATAAAGAACTGGCTGCCGCCTGTGTTCTTTCCGGCGTGAGCCATTGAGAGCGCACCTTTCGTATGCTTTCGCGGGTTTATCTCGCATTTTATGCTGTACCCGGGCCCACCTGTGCCGTCGCCTTTCGGACATCCGCCCTGAATCATAAAGTTCGGGATGACTCGATGGAATTTAAGTCCGTTGTAGAACCCTTTGTTGATCAGTTTCACGAAATTCGCTACGGTGTTCGGTGCGTCGTCTTCGAATAGTTCAAGGATGATCTCGCCTTTTTTGGTATCGATAATCGCTTTCTTCATGGTTGTAACCTCTTGGTGTGGTAATGTCGCGGATTTTAGTTAAGAGTTTCTGTTGGAGGGGTTTGTCATATTATCCAGGTGCCAGATGAATCTTGGAACGGTGCGTGAGACTTTCACCTAACACCGCTTAAGCATTTCATAACCTTTTTCAGTACTTGGGCCGCTGTTTGGTACTTGCTCAACCCGAGCTTTTGGCACCTCACAGGCACGCATCAACAAACGCTTCAGCAAACCGCAGATACGAACATGCATGGAGATGCGCATATCCGGCAAGCGTGTTCGCAACCATGATCCCGTCCCAGCCATCTTTGATCCCTACCCCGCGCGTAAGCCGGATCGCAAAGGTGGCATCGCCGATATCCGTGATCGACGAATGATGAAACTCATGCCCTCTGAATGAGTCGCCAACTCTCCCGATCGGCGTATCCGCGGTGAACGAGCCGATATTGTAACTCACGACCTTGCCGCCCATCTCAACCGTGGCAGGGATTGCACCGACCATCTCAAATGTCTCGCCAGACATCCCGTGCATGCCGCTCTTTGTGACGATCTGCTCTGCAAGGTACATCAGCCCTCCACACTCGCCGTATATCGGCATGCCGCCTGCCGATGCCTTGCGGATGCTCTGCCGGATGCGCTTGTTCGCTTCTAGCTCCCTCGCAAAGAGTTCGGGATAGCCGCCGCCTATGTAGATGCCGTCCACATCAGGGAGTGTTCTATCATGGAGCGGACTGAAATAGACGATATCTGCGCCATGTAACCCCAGAAGATCGATGTTATCCGCATAATAAAAATTAAACGCCTCGTCAAGTGCAACACCAATCCGAATCTTTGTCCTGCCGCTGGCATCACCTCTTGCATATATGGAAGGTTCTCCGACCTCCAGCGGCGCGGCAGTCTCTGCGATATCGGTTAGCCGCTCAAGATCAATGTTTTCGGAAACAATCTCTGTTATCTTGGAGATGCGCTCCCTGAATTCAGGGGACTGCCTGCCCTCATTCACCGGAACCAAGCCCAGATGCCTCATCGTAAGCCCCATGGCATCGTCTCTTGGAACCGTGCCGATGACAGGGATGCCGGTGTAGTGCTCGATAGCGGATACCGCCTTTTCAGCGTGTCTCCTGCTTCCGATCTTGTTGAGGATCACGCCTCGGATATCAACCTCCGGATCAAACGCCTTATAGCCCATGACCACTGCGGCCGCGCTTCGTGTGATGCTCCTCGCATCGATTAAGAGGATCACAGGACATTTCAGGATCTTTGCTACCTGAGCCGTACTTCCAAGATCGCTCAAGCCCTCGAATCCTTCGTATAGCCCCCGAACTCCCTCGATGATAGCTAAATCAGCACCCCCCTCGTCCAGTGCATGTGAGAACGTCTCGAGCACAGCGTCCTCTGTCATCAGGTAGCCGTCGAGATTCCTGCACCGATTTCCACATGCGAGTGTGTGGTAACTCGGATCGATGTAATCGAGACCAACCTTAAACGGCTGCACGCCCTGCTGCTTGCTAAGCGCAGCCATAATCCCTGTGCATACAGTGGTCTTTCCTGCAGACGATCGGTCAGCAGCGATGAGTACTCTGGGGGTGTTAGTCTGTGTCATTGTGGTTTGGGTTGGTACACATTCATACGAATCGCTAGTAAATATTGATTTTCGGCACTTATAAATGGTCTCGATGAATCGGATATTAACCCATCTTCGTCACATTGATTTTTCACAATGGGTTAATCTTAACATATCAATACTAATATATTAGATCACCGAAACCCAGGATATTTTTGATATCTCCGAGATAAGATTTTGGAAGACCACGGAGGCAACAGAGTGACACCGATGGGACGAAAGATGAAAATAACAGCTCTCTGTGCTCTTTGTGGTTTAATCTTCCTTCCCATAACCAGATCCTCTGAAAGAGTGACTAAGGGCTTGCCAGAAAATAACCTGTTAAAATTCGTATCATCCGCCCATCCATCCGTGATAAATCGACAAAAGGGATCGTGAATGGCACGGATAAGCAAATTGTACGAATGTCGTGGATGTGGAGCGCCATCAGATAACTTTGCTAGTACTTACCCAAAATTATGTGAATATTAGCATATAAAACCACGAGATTACACAAGATTAACAAAGAAATCTTGTGAAAATCCGTGTAATCTTGTGGTTCATACCACGATTTACTCGAGCATGTACTTTTGCTACTTCATTTTCGGTGAGCACTAAGTGCATGCACTCGCGAATTACCAGAGAGCTGAAATTATAGAATTGCACTCGATCCTCAAAGAAATGCACGCCTTCGGAATCGCGTCTGATGCTGTTCTCTTTCAAAATCTGTAACTACTCACGTTTAGGAAGCGGTAGCTAGCGACTACAAAATTTAATCTTTAATGTTATATTTCTTTAATGATCTAATAAAAATCAGCAGCATAAGAATCAATTGAAAAATAATCATAAGTTGAA
>JAYELB010000234.1:0-2738 GCA_034717055.1 Methanobacteriota archaeon | reverse complement strand
CACTGGATTTTCGAACAGTGTTCAAAGAGCCGAAAAATTCGAGTGGGTGATCACAGCAGTTTGAGCGGTGGGTGCATAATTGGAATCGCGGGGGTCGCCCGAGCAACTCGAAAACCCCGCGCCACCGAAAAATCTTTTTGATCTGTCATCCACTACAGTACTCATGATCGATATTGGAATCATCGGCGGCTCAGGATATACAGGAGGGGAACTGATCAGGCTGCTCCTGCAGCACCCGAAAGCACGGATCAAAACTGTGACATCGAGGCGGCTTGCAGGCACTCCTGTGACAGACGTTCACAGGCACCTCGCAGGGCTAACCGATCTGGATTTCGCAACACCCACCCCATCGATCGCTTCTGCATGCGAAGTCGTGTTCACAGCAGTACCGCACGGTGCTGCGATGGATATCGTTCCGGAACTCCTTGCAGGAGGTACGCGTGTCATCGACCTGAGCGCGGATTACAGGCTGCCGCAGCAGGTCTTCGAAGATACGTACAAGCGTCAGCATATCGATCCAAGAGATGGGGGTGCGGTCTTTGGTCTTCCCGAACTGCACCAAGAGATTACAGAAGCCAACCTCGTCGCAAACCCGGGATGCTATCCGACGGGTGCGATACTTTCGGCAGCACCGCTTGCAAGCGAAGGATCTGTTGAGTATGCGATCTTCGACTCCAAATCAGGGGTATCCGGGGCAGGAGTGGATCCATCAGCCACATCGCATTACCCGAATATCGCAGAGAACGTCCGTGCTTACAACATCACCGCGCACAGGCACCTACCGGAGATTGTTCAGGAGTTGAACCGGCTGGATCGCTCACTTAATAACATCTATCTCACACCACATGTAGTTCCTGCTATTCGCGGGATTCTAACGACAGCGCACCTTATCTTGAACAGGGAGCAGGATTATGATGCGACACTGGGACTGTACACTGAGTTCTACAAAGATAAACCGTTTGTACGGGTGCGGGACAAAATCCCCACTCTCTCAGATGTGCGCGGCTCGAACTTCTGTGACATCGGGATTGCGTGTGGGGGGAGACGCGTTGTCGTCATCTCCGCGATCGACAATCTCGTGAAAGGCGCGTCAGGGCAGGCAGTCCAGAACATGAACCGGATGTTCGGTCTTCCTGAGACCGCCGGACTCCTGACGCCGCCGCTGTCGCCATGACGCTGTCGTCACGGCTCAGCCCAAACGGCGGATAGTGAGATTCAGTTGCCCTGATCCAGGAATGGCATCAATCCAGCCAACTCTGTCCGTAGTTCTCCGAGTGTGGCGCACCGCTCGGCACAGGCATTGTGCTGGTGGATACTCTCCTCGTTAATCTGCTTGATCGAGATCATAGAGTCGTCTGGCAGATGCGAAAACTCCTTCACGATCAAATGAGCCATCGTCCGGACACAGTCCTCAACAAACTTCGGGTTCCGGTGTGCAGTATCAACCACCGACGCCTCGTCAGATCGCTTGAGCAGTTCGAAAATCTTAGAACTCATCGAGTTCTCGGTGATGTCGATCAGTTTCTCAATCGAGACGTCATATCCATCGTACACCTCGATGGAGATGGTTCCGCGTCCGCGCTGGTTGTGGGTTGCCATCGGAACCCTACTTAAGAACTGCGCAATCGTGGCATCAGGAACTGCGAGATTGTGCAACTCTTGCCTGGCGCGGTCGTGCATAATCTCCTGCGCACAGGGACATGCGGTCATCCCGAGAACCTCTGCACCAACGAGTTTCCGAACCGTGATAGCACCATCGTTTCCGGATCGTGTGGCGACCGCCTCTGCGAAGATGTTGGTCACACCCTGGCAGTGCATCTCAGTTACGGGAGTCGTCCGCTTGACCACGTACTCGCTATTCATCTGCACCTCGGAGCGGGACGCGTACTCGTGCTTGGTCAGGAGGCGACGTGCGACAACTCCGCAAAGCTCCTCTATCTCATACACCGGCGTCTCGACCGCTTCCTCTAGAACCTCATCGATCGTCTCGAAGTTCCTTGAAAGGTTCGCGCCCTTCCGGTCAGGCGGTAGGTCCACAAAGATGTTGAACCGTGCGATGAGCACGATCGGGCGTTTACCCTCACGCGCAATCTCGATCAATTTCTTGACATCGGTCACACCGACGCGCGTCAAGTTAATCGGGATTGCAGGACGGGTTGCCTGAATGTCTGGCAGTTCGACCACAGGTAGTTTCATGGTATTATTCTCCGACGTGAGTAATCTGGTTGTGTGCTATGTTCGGCAATACATAACTCTTGCGGACGAATGGGCTTTGGGACCGTATTAGTCAACCAACCACTCCATCACCCCTGCAACTCATCTCTGCAAATTCGACCACGCACCACCGTTGCAGACGTATCCGGAATCGTCAAAAGGGCAAGCCCCAATAAATAACCTACCCAAATGCAGGCTCGATGATAACATCCCACTATAGTAACTACTCACGTTTTAGATATCAGTAGACTTCCATGGAATTTTCAGGTTACATTCCCTATAATAGTTACGAATATCCCTACTTCTGAACAATAAAATTTATTAAAAACAGCTTTGCATAACTCTAAATCACTTTTCACTCTTCAACCTAATAATATTTTTATAAAATTTAGCGTACTTTTGGTCATTTCTTCAAAATAATGGTTTTTGTACCGCCTTCATATAACAATCCACATTCGGGTTTTGATTCACTGTCAGAATAGTAGGCTCAAAACACAACAACTTCCAAAAGGTGAATAGTTACC
>JAYELB010000233.1:0-2739 GCA_034717055.1 Methanobacteriota archaeon | reverse complement strand
GATATGGCGCAACTACAACTACAACCACACTCATTGCATCCTAAATGGAATTATTCTATATTATCAAGAGATTCTGGTGTGCGTGGGAGGGGTTGATTTCGATAGGTTATTTTTCGGCGGACACTTAGGTCGGTAAAGGATATTCGTGGTTTATCCTGGAATTTTATTCTTAATCTTTTTGCTTTCTCGAATCGCTCTGCGGTGATGCGCTCTAAACGGAGATAGCCTTCCCTGATAGCGAGGTCTATTACATCAAGCGATTCCTTAGCTTCCTTGAACGATAATCGTCTAAAAAGAAGGGTAAAAGTCTCATCCAGAATATAATCCGTCGTGTAGCTTACACCCCTCTGATTTCTCCAGGAAAAGTAAAACTTGCTGAGGTCCGTATGCATGGGCTCACGCTTATTTCTCAGTACAATCCAGCCCCATGTGTCGATGAAGAGTTTCAATCCTGTTCCCCATAGAGTATTTCATCTATCCTGTGGGCGAAGGGTTCAACCGATACCCCTTCTGTGTATTTCAGGATGGGGTCTTTTTTGGGGTCTAATTCCATTTCTTTGCCTCGTTTTTCCCTCTTCTCTTTCGCCAAAAGATAGCCTACAAAATCAAAGACTTCAGCGATCCGCTCCTCTGATAGATATTCCAACGATTCCTTAACCATATCTTTTAATACCTGACTCTTATATTCGTTCATTCCGCCTCCTGCTAATCCATATCTGTTTATTGGATAATGTATTTATAAATGTTGCCGTTCGGAAGTTTTTATTTATGTGGAAGGTATAAACATTCCTATACCCCATATCCTGAAAAGAAGCCCAGATATCGATCAATGCATTTCCAGCCATCATATATACAAAACGGCAATGCCACTATTCATATTGAACTGTCTGTTGTCGTTCATTGGAGATGCTCGTATATGAGATTGAATTCGTAAATTTGAGCACGATCTCGAAGTCTTTACTTGCGGCGAGAATGCTTATGGGTGGTGAACTCAAGGATATTGATGAGCGGGACTGAAAGAGGGATAAGGCGTTAATCAAGTATAAAGAAGATATTTTGGTGGAAAATCGTGAAAATCCGGATGTTAAAAGATGAACCAGTATTTCCATGACACTTTTTCCAAAAACGCCCTCATCGTACTCCATCCTTGTCAGATATGAGCTCTGTCTTCCGGATACGCAAGCATAAGTTTTATCCGGTGGGGATGTTGATCTCGCAACAGCGCGCATCAATCAGATATGATATGCTGGCAGCTTTTGACAGGGGCATCGCCAGAAGATCATTTAACAGCATCTTTGCGGGCAGTGGTCATGGCGGGAATTTGGGCGGCGTATCTGCCGACCCGGGGCGTGGCTTTGCGCCTGGGGCTGCTTTCCGTACCCGGGGGCAGGCACAGCGGCGGGAGGAACGCTGGGTTTGCGGTGGGTGCGGGTCCCAGGACATGGGCGTGGTGGTAGCAGAGGGAATTGCCGCGAGGGTTGTCGGATGCGTGGGGGCTCGCGGGTGGTTGGGCGCGGGTAAATATTCAGTGACACCTGTACATTCGGGGGTGGGTGGTGATCGGTGACTGAATTGATAGGGTTTTATTAGGATAGGGTGTGAAATGAATATGAAAAATAGCGATGCGAACGAAATGGAGGTTACAAGATGCAGGTTGCTACCAACAAGATGGTCCGAGCTCTCGAAGAGCAGGCTTGCCTGTTCAAAGGGCATACGTTAAAAGAACTGGTGATAACGGTAAAGGATTATAGAGATTACTTGCAGTCGACAAAACACGCGATTGTGAGCGATCCGGATCCTACGGCACTCCTTAGAAAATTGAGAACGAAAGGGGAGTTCTATTGAGGTTGGTACTCGACTCTGATGTGCTGGTTCATGCATTGAGGATTCCGAGGAAGAAAGATCTCATGGAGATTCATGAAAAGGCGTCGGCGATCTTCGAATCCTGCATACTAAAGACGAATGATCTGTTTTTACCTTCGGAAATCCCTGTAGAGGTCGGTGCAGTACTTTCTAAAATCATTCCGCAAGAACTTGCGAGGGAAGGTATAGAAAAATTATTATTGACTGCTGAAGAAATATATCCATTTGCCAGTGATATGGTGTTGAACTCCATCTATTCGATATCTTCGAATATCTACTTCCAGGAAGCGTTGGAAAACGCGATCATGTTCACAAAGATCGAGAAGAATGATGATGACCGGGATGTTCACGGATGGAAGGACTCGAAGACAGAGGTGATGATTGGCGGAATGGATGTGCTTGTGCTGACATACGCCCAGTTAAAGAATTGTACCCTCATAACCAACGATTGGTCGTTATGGTATGTTGCGCGCAGGACCGGGATAACATCATATTGGCTGTCCGGATTGACCGATGAAATGGTGTATAGGATCGTGGATGGGGAGATGTTGGAGCAACCTGTATAAGTTATCGGCTCTCGGACAAGTTATTGGGATAGAAGTATCATCCGGTGCGAGGGGGGGTTTGGCGGCGTATCTGCCACCCGGGTCGTGGCTTTGCGCTTGAGGCTGCTGCAGTACCAGGGGGCAGGCGGGCGCCCGCGGGTTTGCGTTATGTGCGGGTCCCCGGGACATGGGCGTGGTGGTGGCAGGGGAATTGCCGCGAGGGTTGTCTGATGCGCGCAGGTTCGCAGGCGCCCGGGTGGTCGGGCAGCGGCTCTGCATAGCGATATTCGAGGGGGCGAAAGGCTTTTATAGGGGTGGGTTGTGTGTACGG
>JAYELB010000232.1:0-11667 GCA_034717055.1 Methanobacteriota archaeon | reverse complement strand
TATGTTCTGCTTGGGGGTAACGGTTCGAGCTTGCCCATGGCCAAGAAAGCCGACCTGGGCGGCGAGGGCAGCGGAACCTCGCCCGAACGCTCACATAATTCTGCAGAGCAGCCGGAATGATCAGTTTGCAGGTAATTTTACATCCACACAACCACCAGCAAATACATACCAAACATGATCCCGGATCCTCGCCTTGCCACATACCCGTTCATATCAGGTGCCACAGCCTGCGTCAGGGATCTTAAAATCCCGATCCCGGATCTCCTCGATAAGCGCGCTTACGCACGTGCCCGCCGTCGTGGCATGGACCGGGTGATCCAGGCGATCGAGGGCGGGATTAAGAGTAATACCGAAATCCCGTCCGAACTCGAACTGCTCTCATACCCGATCGCCAGGATGATCGTATCCTGCATCGATGATGACTACCTGATCCGCAGATACGCTCTCGCTGAGGCAAAAGCCGTGCACGAGTCTCTTAGAACCGAACCGCGGGATTTCTTGATCGCTATGGGGCAGGAGTTCGGGATGCACCTAACTTCATCTGGTCAGAGGTTTGAGCTGTATTTCGCAGAGTATATCAAGTACGCCAACCGTATGCACGATCCCGTATGGAAACTCGTGAACAGGCGGCTTTATCACGGCTTGGTCATGCTCACCGAACGTGAGTTCAGACGGCTGCTCCAGGAGGCGATCCGCGATCACATACAGCAGGATCTGCCACTTGCAGTCCCGCCTGAAATCTGTGATGCATTATCACCGCATATTGCCGATGTAAAGATATCTCTTGGAGCGCGGAAGACCGAGTTCGAGATCGAGGGTGCGGTCGAGCCGGATGCGTTTCCGCCGTGCATTGCGCATGCAATTGCGCTGCTGCAGGCAGGCGTAAACCTCCCACACTCCGCGAGATTTGCTGCCACATCGTTTCTGCTGAATATCGGAATGGACGTGGACGGGATCATTCATCTCTTCGGCGGCTCGCCTGACTTTGACGAAACACGAACCAGATACCAGGTCGAGCACATCTCCGGAAGCGAATACACCGCACCCGGCTGCGATACGATGAAGACGTACGGGAACTGTGCAGGCGCTGATGGACTCTGTGCGAGGATTAAGCATCCGCTCAACTATTACCGGATCAAGAAAAAGGATTATACCGCAAAATCATGCGTGGTGTCGAAGGTTTAAAGGTGGGGTCCAGTGCAATGCTAAAAAAGGGAGGACGATCGTGAAAACCGAAGTCGTACAATGTGATTTTAAGAATGAGTTCGTTACACCGGAGCGGTGCTTCATTTCAGAGACTTGGAACTCATCAAACGATGAGATGCTGTCTATTGCGCGAGCACGAGTCGATCCGGGAGTAAGGACCGCACTTCATTATCTCAAAGGCGTAAACGAACGATATCTTATCGTATCCGGGAAGGGCCTAGTAGAAGCAGGTGATCTTCCGCCTGCCGAAGTTAGTATTGGAGATGTGGTCACCATACCTGCAGGCATTCCACAACGAATTGCCAATACCGGAGAGACCGATTTGATTTTTTATTGCATCTGTACACCAAGATTTTCGCCGGACTGTTATCATAATCTCGAGAAAGAATAGTTTACCACAAGAAATGGACAGCGGCGGGACATGGGGGTGAAGTCCGTGATAAATGAGAAAGATACCTCTCCGTGGGTGCTGTCGGGCTTGCGGGGTGTAAGGCGCCGGATCGGGGAACAGATGGGGTTAGGGGACTTGCCGAGAGTTGCCCCGCCCCTTCTCGGATATGAAAGCCCCTCATAATAACAACTAAATACCCATGGGCTGAAATAGGGCATACATGCTCCGTGTAATATTCCTGGGAACCGGCGGCTCGCTTCCGACACCGCATAGGAACCCGTCTGCAATCCTTGTCAACCGCGAAGGCGAGCTGATGCTCTTTGATTGCGGCGAAGGAACCCAGCAACAGATGATGCGGGCGAAGACCGGGATGATGAAACTTTCGTCTATCTTCATCACCCACCTCCATGCTGATCACATCCTTGGCATCCCGGGGCTGGTCCAGACCATGTCCTTCCAGGGTCGGACCGATCCGCTGTTCATATACGTGCCAGAGCAATCCAAAGACCAGATCGAGTATCTCACGCGCATCGGACATACCAGACCGAAGTTTGAGGTGCAGGTCATAGAACTGTTTCCCGGGGACGTGGTCGAAGTGGACGAGTATGATATTCTCGCTATCAGGACCGAGCATACTATGCCCTCGATCGGATACGCACTCTCTGAGCACCAGCGAATCGGACGGTTCAACCGGGAGCGGGCAATCGAACTTGGAGTCCAGCCGGGACCTTTGTTCTCGAGATTACAACATGGCGAGAGCATTGTCGTGGACGGTACTACCGTGCATCCCGAGGATGTGCTTGGCAGCCCGAGACCAGGAAGGCGTATCGTCTACACCGGAGATACCAGACCAACTGAGGAAGTGCTCGAGGCAAGCCGTGGCGCTGATCTGCTGATCCATGATAGCAGTCTGGCGCATGATCTCATCGGTTGGGCACGCGAGACCATGCACTCCACCTCACGGGAGGCGGCACTCCTTGCAAAGGAGGCAGGAGTGCGGGAACTGGTGCTGACGCACATCAGTTCGAGATATGCGGATGCTTCGCCGATCCTGAAGGATGCAGAAGAGGTATTTGACCATGTGCAGGTCGCAAGGGACTTTCTTGAGATCGAGATACCGTACCGCGACGCATGATCCACATCTAAGATGCGGTGGAGTTGGGGGGCGGCAGAAATTGGGTACTGTTCCGGGCTGATGAAAAGACGGTAACGTTACATCACTTATCCATATTTGTGAAACATGCCGTATTAAGCACGTCACTTATCGATTGTCTATTGAGGACGGAATGACAAAAAGGAACAAAAATAGGGTCAATTAGTGAGGCCGGATGAACGTCTTTTCATCAGCCCAGGGTAGAACCCGGCACCATTGACTTTCCGTGACATCGTGGTGATCTTCCTATCTTTCGGGTTATTATATATATCCTTGTCGATCTTGCTGTGAATAAGGAGGTGAAGCCCAATGACATTTACGTTCTGGGACGTTGTGAAGATTCAGTCGCAGCGCGGCACCCACCAAAACCAAAACTCGCCCCCATGAGCAAATACCTGCGGTCGGTCAGCAGTTCCGCATACGCCAACATTTACATCGATGTCGGTTACATATACACCGATGTCGGATATACCAGACGATCCTGTCGAGATCCTGGTGCGCCTCGCAAAGGATAACGAGATAGACCCATGGAATATCAATATCATCGATGTTGCAGACAAATTCTTAGAGCAACTCGAGAGCCACCGCTCTGATATACGCTACTTCGGACGAACGCTGCATTACGCTGCTATTCTTCTCCGGATGAAGGCTGACGCCATAATCGATGAAAAAAAGGATGAAGCGGAGGAGAAAGAGGAGCTTGACCATTTCGATATCGAGGAATATCCGATACCCGAGCCACAGATACGCAGACGGTCGAAAAGACCTGTAACACTTGATGAGTTGATCTCCGAGCTAAAAAAGGCTGAAAAGGTCGGGGTCCGGAGAGTAGCGCGGAGCAAAGAGAAGGGGGAGAAGCCAGTCATGACAGTTGCTGACATCTTAAGCGTCGCGCATGAAGAGAGGATCGAAGAGAACATCCTGAAGTTGGAGGTGATTTTAAACGAAAAATTTAAACAGAAGGATGTTATAACACTTGAGGAGTTGCTGGAGCACAATACTGATAAGATCATCACATATATATCGTTACTGTTTATGGCAACAAGGAAATCGATATGGCTGGAACAACCGGAACTGTTTGGCAAACTCTACATCACGAGGGGAGCACCTGATGTATGATGTAATCGTGGTAGGCGGTGGAATCAGCGGGCTGTTGTCAGCGCTTGCGCTTGGCAAGCACGGGAAGAACGTACTCGTTCTCGAAAAAAGTGATCATCTCGGAGGAAATTGCAACAGTTATCGTGTCGATGATTTTTGGGTTGATACAGGACCTCACGCGATAACGCATCTGCAAAAAGGTCCGCTTCGGGTGTTGATAGATAAATATTTTGATTATACTCCGGTCTTTGTAGATTATGGCTCCTACCATGTCAGAACCGCAGAGGGTATCAAACCGGTACCGTCGAACCTGCGTGAATTCGCTACATTCGATGCCCTCCCTAGAATGGACCGGCTGATGCTATCACAGGCGATTACCAAGGCACTGACGTTAGCCACCTTCGGAACTGACATGTCAAAGGAGTCGGTGTATTCGTGCCTGCCACACCACCTAACAGAGGATACGTATAGTTTCGTCGATACGATCTCGTATTTCCTGTCAGGAAAATCGATGAAGGAGACCTCGGTCTATCGCATCCTCTACGGCAGCAGTTTCGTTAGGAACAGTGCAATCTATGAGAGCGGCCACCAGACCCTCACAGATCAACTGGTGGGACAGATAACAAACATAACAGGTCTTGGAAGGCTGGTAACCAACAAAACGTCTTATGCACAGGCATATCCGAGCGGGGGGCTTAAGACACTGCTTGGTTCCGTGCTGCACTCGCTTCCTGATAACGTCGAAGTCAGGACGGATATGCGGGTTGCAAGTATCCTCACAGAGGGGGGAAAAGCATCCGGCGTATCCACTGATAACGAGTCCTACGATGCAGAGATAGTCGTCCACTCAGGGTTTGCAAAAGATCTCCCCGTGATGATTACCGATCTCCCTGCCGATTACCGCGCCCTTCTTGGAAGGATCGATCAGGCAAAGAGCCTCTGCATCTGGCTCGGACTCTCGCAGAAGATGAAGGAATTTAATTACACCGGATCCGAGGTCTGGTTTAAGGAGAAAGCATACTGGGCGATGCCTATTAGCAATTATTCTCAGGGAATCGCTCCAAAGGGCAAACAACTCGTTGGTTTCATGTTTGTTGTAGAAAACAGCGTGAAATCCGAGAGAGGCCGGGCATGGGCGACGATACACCAGGTATTTCCGGGGATTGAAAAGTATATAGAGATGGTTCATTATCAGGTAACGACTCCCGAGAAAGCTGCCGTGAGCATCGGCGGCTACATCCCTGACGTGCGGACGCCTGTTCCGAACCTGTATCTCGTCGGGACGGATGCTGCCGCCGAGAGCATGGGCATCACGAGAGCGGCATACTCTGTGCTCGATCTCTTGAAGTGCATGAGGGAAGATGGATATCTGGAACCGGTGTGAATCATGATGCCAGCAACCAACCCCATCATCTTTGCGATATCGAGGATCGAAAATATAATGTATCAGGTGACGTTTGATCCTTCCGAAGGCAGCGGCGCGATTGCAGCCAATGTATCGATAATCAGGGATTCCGATCTCGACGATGCTCTCCATATATTCAAAGGTGTGATGAAGAGCGGTCTTGGGGTCGGATCGTATATCCGGATGATCCGGGACCGGGCATCGTTTGGGAGTGTCCGGCTAAAGAGTTGCGAATGCGCAATCGTAACACCGTGTAGCATCACGATCGACAGTGTCCTGCTAAAGAGCGGAGTTTCCGTGCGACCCGTATTCGGGGGTATTGTGCAGATCAAAAAAGGAGTTCCTGTGCGGTTTACCGACATATTAACTTACGAGGGTACGACGATTGATCCGATCGATGCGCTCATGTCGCAGGAACTGACATCGGTGACAGATGTCGTCTCCACAGGGTCTGGCAAGATCCTTGCAAATGTGAGGGTTGTTCCGATGCACGCACGCGAGAGGGTTGAGGGGGTGCTTGAGACCCTGAAATCGGCTAACTTTGACAGCATCCTCTTCGTTGGCGAACCGAACACCGAGGTACTTGGCGTTCCGATCGAGCGTGATCATATTGGCATCGTTGCGATCGGCGGGACGAATCCGATGGCAGCGGTGCAGGAGCAGGGCATCCCGATACAAACACAAGCGCTCTCGGAACTGATCGACATCGATGAGATGGAGATGGTGTGAGCCGTTTTAAGTATCCATTTAACTCGAGGTAACCACTCACCTTTAGGAAGCCCCCACCCCACAACCCCTCGCTCCAGCAGGCGGATCGAACTTCGCCCGGACCATTTGATAAATCCATATTCATGCTTCTTCGCAGTCTCGTAGGTGCTCAAAATCACTTCGAACACTTCGGCGCCGGTCCACGTCCTCCTGCCAACGCTGATCTTGCGGTGGAGTACGCCCTGGCGGATAGCTCGTTCTGCATCGTTGTTGTGTCAGGGCACACCCTCGTGATCCATGAACGTGAATAACATGTCCAGTCGCTTTCGGAGTTCCTTCGAGATCCATACGGCGCCATCATCGGTCCATTTCCTATTGAGAAATGCTTTCATCTCTTTCTGAAACTCCCTGCAAGCGTTTTTGCGTTCTTCCATGGATGGTGGAGGGTCGTTCTCCGTATACTCGATTGCTCTTTTCAGAATCGACCAAAGTCCCGTCGGCAAAATCCATATACTACCTGGGAGGTCTTCCAGGTCTCGTTAATTTCGCAGACCTGGATGATAATAGTGTGCGCGGTTCTATTCTGTGTTTGATCTCTGCTCTCTCCAGCCACCGATTTACATGAAGAAGATCGAGCTGATGTCCTTCACATTTTACTACATCGTATGGCTTCCAAGCATCTCGGCCAAGAACGCCTTCGAACCTTTCGAGTGTTTCTTCCGGAACTTTATGACTTCTGGTTGGAGCAACCGTGTAATTTTGAAGTAATCCCACTGGTGGGTGTCCCTCTTCTCCCCCCCCCAGTTGAAAGAAATATCCGATGCATGACTTGCACATAAGTACACAAGAGAACATAAATTCTCCATCGGGTTCTTACGTAGAATATCTGAAACGGTTTCCTGTGGCGGTTGTCAGGATCGATGGAAGGATCGTTGCGTTTGCAAACATCTGGCAGGATGCCGAGAATGAGGAATTCTCCATCGACCTTATGCGCTACCGTCCTGACACCCCACACGGCATCATGGACTATCTGTTCATAAAGCTCATGCTGTGGGGGAAGCGAGAAGGATACCAATGGTTCAATATGGGGCACCACTCTCAGGGCTTACGAGCCGTTCCCTTGCGCCACGCCGGAGCCGCTCGGTGAATTCATCTTCAGTCGCGGGAAGCATTTTTACAACTTCCGAGGTCTGCGCGAGTACAAGGAGAAGTTTGATCCCGAGTGGGAAGCGAAGTACATGGCATATCTCGGTGACCTTGAACTACCACGAATCCTTGTTGATCTCGCTTCGCTTATATAAGGAGATTGTGAGAGTTTGTTGCCAGATGAGACTTCGGTCGCAGCAGTGCCTATCGGACCGGTGCAATCGCGCCACACTCGTTTCCGGGCGATGTAGACCACTATCTTAACGTGAATCAACACCAAGAATCCAATCATGGAACCTGAGATATCGGTCATAGTGCCGATCTTAAACGAGGCCAATTACCTCGAGGCGACGCTTGAATCGATCGCAAACCAGAACACGAACATACCCTACGAGTTGATCGTGTCAGATGGTGGCAGTACGGATGGAAGTCTTGATATCGCAAAGAGGTACGCTGACAGCGTCATCTACTGCGAAGAGCGCGGGATTGGGGCAGGTAGACACTTTGGAGCTACGAATGCAAGCAAGAGCAGTAGATATCTTATATTCATCGACGCAGATACTATGATACCAGGATACTACCTTGCTTATATCTACGAAACATTCGAGACCGACCCCGATCTTGTCGCATTCTCAACCGGATTTGAGTTCTCAGAACAGTCAGAGCAGATAAAACTTGCAGAGACCCTCGCCAACAAGTATTTTCTGGTGCGCGATAAATTGCTCTCTATTACCCTTCCGGGTTTTAACACCTGTGTGCGACGGGATGCGTACAAGAAGTGTGGTGGATACAGAAATGTCCTGCTCGAGGATGTGGACTTTAGCAGACGGATAAACAAGATCGGAGATGTGAAGTTATTTCCTTACATAAAAGTTACGAACTCATCCAGACGTCTGGAATCGATGGGACTTCTCGGAACGGTCTACTATTACGCACAACTGGATCTTGGCCGGAAACTGGATTCGGCATTGATAGACAGACTTACAAAGAGACTCAGAGTCGCTGACCTACGGGAGTACGTTGGTATACGTAAGTGATATGGCACTAACGGCACGGGATGGAGGATTTTATCTTGATGGTGAACGAACGCTTCTTGTGAGCGGTAGTGTTCATTACTGGCGGCTCGATCGCTTGCGATGGGAGGAGATCCTCGATCGAGTCCGTGAGATGGGTTTTTCAGCCATCTGCACCTACATACCATGGGGTGTTCATGAAATCTCCCCGGGAGAGTTTGATTTTGGCGAGATTAACCCTGATTACGATCTTGACGCATTCTTAACACTCTGCGAGGATAAGGGTCTGCGTGTGCTGCTGCGTCCGGGTCCGCATGTCAACTCCGAGATCACATATTTCGGGTTTCCAAAGCGGGTTATAGGGGATCCTCTGGTCCAATCGGTCACTGCCGACGGTACACCAGTGGTATTCCCATCGCCACCAAGGATGTTTCCTGTACCGAGTTATGCATCGGAAAAATTTTACCGGGAAGTCGGCATATATTTCGATCGCGTCTGCCCGATCATAAGAGATCATCTCCACCCACACGGCTGTGTAATCGCTGTTCAGGCCGACAACGAGATGTCCTTCTTCCTACGCACCCAGCCGTATGATCACGACTACTCAGAAGGCGCGATTCTTCTGTATCTGCGGTTCTTAAACGAAAAATACCATAACATCGAGCAGTTGAACAGCGTATACGGAACAGATTATAATTCGTTTGATAAAGTACCACCACCCCGCGATTTCAATGCGAGGAATCGAAACGATCTTCCATATTATATGGACTGGATCGAGTACAAGGAATATTATCTACAGCATGGACTTGCACGTATCAGCGATATGCTAAAGGAGCGCGGCGTTGCCACGTTCATATATCATAATCTGCCCGGGGTATGCATAAAGCCGCCATACAACCAGATTAAGATGGAGGAGATCGTTGATGCGGTTGGTTTTGACCTCTACTACTACAAAGAGGAATATCATAAAGTAAAACGGTGCGTCCAGTATCTCAGTGGCACGAGTTGTGTACCGTTCATAACAGAGTTTGCATCGGGATTCGTCGCACTCCCGATCCCGGTCAAACCGATCATGCTCGACGATGCCGAATTCACAACGTATGCCGCGCTCATGCACGGATTTTCAGGAATCAATTTTTACATGTTAGTCGAGCGTGAACGATGGGTTGGAAGCCCGATCAACCGATTCGGAGGAGTTAGAAAAGAGCGATTTCGGTTATACCAGAGGTTTAACCGGATCATCAAACAGCTAAGTTATCAGAAACTGAGGATACAACGCGAAGGAATTCTGTTAATAAACCGTGATTGTGCCCGTCTCGAACTTGCATCATCGATTCTCACACCGATACCGATTCTTGGAGGCATCACTCCTGAATACTATGTTAGCGAGGACGATCTCGGATTTAATGACATTATCCAGCTCGAATACGGGCGGCAGTGGGATGCGCTGTACTATGGGTTCGGTGCTGCGAAGTACGCTGTTACTATCGGCGATACCGAACTTCCCCTGGAGCGGCTTTCCGAGTACAAGGTGGTGGTGGTTCCTACATTTGATTTTATGAGCAGAGACGTTCAGGATAAATTAATCAACTATGTAAAAGATGGCGGATGTCTTGTTATAGGACCAAGATCCCCCAAATTCGACGAACACATCAAAGAATTTGGAATTATCAGAGAATATCTACCAAAACCTGCTGAACGAATGGACGAGGTGATGGTGGACGGTATCAAACTGGAAGGTGTAGACCTATTCGATACCGGCGCAACCGGCAGTACAATTGATGATACAACTGATGATACAACCGATGGTGTAACTGGTGGCACAACCGATGGTGTAACTGGTGGCACAACCGATGCCGTTTCTGTTCTGACCGCTGACCCGGGAACAATCATATATCAGCAGAAGATCGGGAGCGGTAGCATCATCCACTTTGGATTCCTCTTTCCAAGGGTTACGGAAGATGTCCCGGCAGGGCTAATTAGCATAATCGATCGGATCGCAACCGCTGGCGGGATGCGACGTGTGATTCCATGTACTGATCCACAGATCGATGCAGCAGTGCACATAGCAGACGGTGCGGACGGCAGAGAGATCCTATTCGTTGCAAACACCGGAATATGCGAGAAAGATGTTGATATCGGTGGGATATATCTTGATCCGGATAGCAAAGAGATGGTTGGTCCGATGATCAGGATTCCTGCGTACACGGTCCGGGTTCTTGAGGTTACTTCGTATGATCGGTGAGGATATCAGAATCCTGGATTGGGGTGTTGAGCAGTGGAACAACCTCTACCATGCCATATTTCACAGGGGCAAGCCAGAGACTGTGATTATAATCATCCACGATTCCGGTGTGCCACTGAAGATCATACAGACCGGACAGGGGTCAAGACCTGAACTTAAGGGCAGATTTTCAGATGATCTGCGACTGAAAGACGTTACCAAAGCGATGTACCACGAAGAAGGTGTGGATAGGGTTTATACCATGTCCTACCCTGCGATACGGCGTATATTCACCGGATTTGAGAGTACTGTTGACTTTGACGCCAATTATATCAAGCAGTTGTTCTCGCTGAAAGATGCCATATCCTCCGAGATCGGGACCGGGATCTGCCAGTACCCGGCCGGTTCAAACTGGTTTTCTGATCTTGAGTATAAAACGGTTAAGAAGATCATGGCTTTTGTACCTGATGATGCACTTGTTATGCTCACAATCTTCAGCGGGAATGATATCTGGACGAACTGGATCATCGGAATCGAGGGCGGCACGATCAACTTGATAACAACCCTCGATGCGATAAAGCCAGAAGCCAGATCGGTCGTGGATTGGCGGCGTGAGTACCATCAGATCGCTGGTAGCGTGAAGAGACATTTTGGGGTTAAGCCGCTTGCGTTTTTTATGGATCACGAGACCTTTCGGGATCTGATCGGGAGCAGGGATAAACTGCGGTTTTTTAGAGATGCACTATCCGGACGGAAGATTATGTCAAAGGCGATGCCGATCAAGTACAAGATTCTTTTGTTTTTGCATCGGGTGTTTGGGTGGTTATCTGGCAACAGGCGGACGTAGACGGCCTTCTGCACGAGAACCTCACGTAATCCCCCACCGCATCCACTCCAAAAAGGAGGGTACGAGGTATGCGGGATTCAATTTACCTAAATCTTGTGTTATGATCTGCTTTGATTTCTAAAGATCATTTGTTATCAATTTAGTAGCATTTTATTATACTTTTAAGATTTAAATTAACACTTATTACATAATTTAAAACATCATTTGCATAAATCCGTAACAACAAGTTGTTGATTTGTACATAATATCCCCATTTACCCTCTAAATTTGGAAGGGATACGTTTCTGTTTTGTTTGGTGTATGGGACTGAGAGCATATATCTCTTTTCATCAAGGCATCCCTGTTCCCTCACGGATGCAACAGTCCGGGCGCATCTGCTCGCAGCGGAGCATGATGCAGGTTAAGTCGGCAGTCTCATTTCGCACTTAAGTTCCACCGCCCGCATCAATCACATTTATCACCCCGGACGCCCACAA
>JAYELB010000231.1:0-2744 GCA_034717055.1 Methanobacteriota archaeon | reverse complement strand
GAAATTCATGGCATCAGTGCCATCGCTGATCAACGATTCCGCGTTACGCTCAACAGACTTTTCTTGTCCATATTCCATTTCACCAATAGCTCTACTACTAAAGTTAGACATAGAAACTATACTATCGTGTCATTGTATATTATACTATGTACTACTTTTAGCCATATATCAAATCATAAAACTACAATAGCTCAACTCCAGTTGCTTGAAACCATATGAATTTGGGATTTTTCTCAACTCAAATATGCCTATAAGTCGGCCGAGAAAACGTGATAGAGTGCGTGTGGGGAGCAACATATTTTTATGAGAAAACCGTGGAGGGGGAGGGTGACCGCCCCCTTCTTAATCTGCGACATCTTTTGGGATGTGATTTACGTTTCACCGAAAATTGAGTTGATTGAATTCCTACTGATGTCATTTATGCCAGTCGCAGTTGTGCATCCAACGGAGCATTACAAACCTTACGGAAATCTTTTGAACCGCGCGCCCATCTGGTAAACCATGACCATTGAGATAACCTTGATCGGAACCGGAGTTGCCATGCCCCAGCCGCACCGAGTGCAGTCAGGCATTCTTGTCAATCTCGATTCGCTGATATTGTTCGACTGTGGAAGCGGGGTTCTTCCGCGCCTTTTGGACTATGCATCGATCGGGCACGTATTCCTCACACATCTGCATCTTGATCATGTTGCAGATGTTATGAGTCTTATAAAGGCGAAGTGGCTATGCGGAAGCCATGATCTTCAGATATACGGGCCATCCGGAACCAAAGAGTGGCTTTCACGGGTTTTCGATGCGTATCCCTATATGATAGGCAAGATGAATGTCGAGGTCTTTGAGATGGTTGATCAGGATCGCATCCCGATCGGAAGATATGAGATCGTCTGCGCTAGAACCGCGCACGGGATGCCTTCGCTTGGCTACGGCATCGCTGATGAGGCGGGTCGTGTGCGGGTCGTATACTCCGGCGACACCGAACCCATAAAGAGCATTGCTGCGCTTGCAAGTGGCGCAGACCTCCTGATCCACGAGTGCTCATTTCCTGATTCGGTGCCTGATGTCACCAATCACACGACACCGCGGATGCTCGGGGAGGTGATGGGCGGGGTCGCGGTTGGGCGGATAATCCTGACGCACCTGTATCCTCACACTATCGGATTTGAGGAGGAGATGGTGGCGACGGTGCACGAGTACTGCGGCTGCGATGTCACGATCGGGGCAGATATGGAGACTGTTGTACTCGATTCCGCCTGATCCTGATGGTTCACATCAACAATCACCAGAGCATATCCGGTAATTGGTAATGTCCAGCCAAGCCCTGCTGGCGGTGGCATCGGCGGAATTGCTCATGTCGATTCGTTACCATCCTCTGGCACATAGATCACCGTCCCGTCGGCAAGCCTGTATGCCGTCCCGAGTACATCACCCTCCCCGCCAGCGATCTTGTCTGTCATGTTCATCACCTCGATCGTCTTCCCTTCCTTTATGATGATCTGCATATCCGGCTGTCCCGGGTTTGTGACAACAGTGAGATCGGCGTCAGGATCGAGCAGTTGCGGCATATTGTACGACACCACAAGCATCACGATCAGCGCGACTGAGAAGACCATCGCAACATCGAAGATATTTGCCACGCCGGATAGCGGGCTCTGGTCTGAATTAATATCCAGCAGCCCTTTCTGCCGTGTGCGCTTACTTCTTGACATATTTCTCCTCAAAAGCGTCGAGAATGCATTCGATGTCGTTTAGGTCCTGCTGGTACCATCTTCGGCGGATCATTGTGAGACTAAATCCGATGGCGCCTGAAAAAAGTCCGAGCACTGTGGTTGCGAATGCGATCACCAGATTACTTGCGAGTTGCTCCACATTTCCCTCGGCAAGCCCCATCAGCGCAGGACCGAGTGGGATCAGTGTTCCCATGAGACCTAACATCGGACCGACTGTGGCCAATAGCCTTGTCGTCTCGAGTTTCTTTGCCATCACAATCTCATAATCGCCGAACATTCTGTCAAAATTAAAGACCCCTCTCTCGATCTGGTCTGCAAGATCGCGCATGAATACAGATACGAAGAATGTTTGTTTTCTGTTTCGAAGGTAGGAAGCATCTGTTTTTCTACATAACTCGTCCAGCCCTGCCACATCTCGGTACCTCCTTGTGTATTCGGAGATGAACTCACCGGCAAGCGCAAGCGACCAGACCACAAAAGCCATGAGGAGGAGGATTATCGGATACAGGAGCGCGTACGATATCCAGTACAGCGTCTCAAATATTACTGTTGATGTGTCCATGTTAGTGCCTCACTGCTCCTCTACCCTGCTGATGGCAAATCCAATTGCTATGATAAATAGCAGTGCGATGAGCGGTACTACAGTTCCCACGAGATCAAAGCTCCCGGGAGTTATCTCTAATTGTTTTGCCTTCATGTATGCAGGCATTAAAAGCGCTCCGAGAATATAGAAGAGCCCGATGAAGATCATCGCATCACCAAGTGCAGCCGGGGTCTTGCCAAGCCGCCTGAAGAAGAGTGATGATCCTATTACGAATACGGAGAATGTCACTCCGACGATGATGCCGATTGCGATGCCGCCCAGACCGATGTTTGATGCAAGGATGCTACATGCGATAAATATGGCAGCAAGACAGACCGGACACGGAAGCGACAGGATCGCAAAGGTGCGCTTCGAGACATCGCATCCGGAGTTCCACTTCCGTGTCGTGTACACGCCCGCAGCGATCAGTGCGA
>JAYELB010000230.1:0-2747 GCA_034717055.1 Methanobacteriota archaeon | reverse complement strand
CAACCTCGCAGGGCTCCTCAGGGAGCTTGCTTCCTACGAGCCAGAGAACGCAAGCGGATACCTGAAAGATACGAAGGCGTATTATGAGGAAGCCGCACGGATCGACAAGGATAGCGGCGACGAGAAAAACTACGCCATCGACATAAACAACCTCGCACTGCTCCTCAGTGAGCTTGCTTCCTACGAGCCAGAGAACGCAAGCGGATACCTGAAAGAGGCACACGACCGTCTCCAAAATACCAGCATCCCGATTGCACGGAAGTCAGAGGACTGGGAGAACCTTTCGAGATGGAGTGGCAATCTTTCAGGAGTTCTCATCGACCTTTACGCGATCGATAATGGAATCGAGCACCTCACGAGTGCCCAATCATTTCTCGAAGAGTCCTTCAGACACCAGGTTACAAGGCATGACCTGCTGGTGGGAAATCTTCGAACTCTCGGTAACGTGCACAAGAGACTTGCAGATGCATACCTGTCCGAAAACGAGCAGCGTTCACTTGATCATCTGGAGTCTGCTTCGGGATGTTTCCAACGATTGGTGGATCTCACAGGAAACGAGGATTATCATATCGAATCGCTGGACCTGATCATCCGCTCCAGGAGCCTGCTTGCAAAGAACACAAAAGCGCGGAGGAAGAGACGCAACCTATATGCAGAGTGTTCGGATACTGCCAGCACGCTCTCGGAGATTCAGCCTTCGAGAAGCGATGAATGGAAGTCGCTTTCGGAGTATTTCAGAGGGCAGATGTGCGTCAATGAAGGAGTGGGCACAGAAAGTCTAAAAAATGCCCTCCCCCATTTTAAATCTGCCAGAACGAATCTTGCCAGAGCCAATGTCTGCTACTGCCTCTACAAAGTTATCCTGCGACTTAAGGAATTCTTCTCAGAGGGCATGGGTTCAACTTCCGAGATCATTGGTGAGATCGACAGTTCTGTAGCGATTCTGAATCGAGTCTCTTCGTTCACAACCAACGAGTATGTGGGATTTCTGGAAGAACTAAAGAGGTTATTGGAATCAGAGATGTCGTCAGTCGATCCAAATGAGATCAGGGAGAATGTGGAGGATATCATCAGTAACATGGAATATTATGCCATCTCTGACTTTTCGAGGGGGCTTGCATCCGACGCGCAGAGGCACTATGCCCGGATGGATCAGGTGGACTTCGGTGTGAGCCTTAGAAAGATCGGGGAGAAACTGTGTGTGACGGTCAGCAACCGCGGAACCAAACCCGTCGTGGGAACACTCATTCCTACGTCGCTTAGTCCTTATATGATGCTTCAAGAGGGCGAAAACGTAATCGAGCTGCGTGGAGCGGACATCGTTACAAATGCGATCCGAAACAAAGACTTCTGCATCCCATGCAGTCTGGCGGCAGGAGCACCTGACCACATCGAGTTTGAGGTTACGCTGAAGATCGATCATCAAAAACCGATCACAATTCCCGCAACTCTCCCTCTCGGAAACGTCATTGAGATCGAGGGGAAGAGTGTGACGGTCGAGTCCATAACCCTGCCCGAAAAGTGTCTGATCTATGACGATGCGATACAAATGGCTCTCGTCCAGCTCGAGATCGATCTCGTTCACGACGGCAACGGTTACAAGATCGGCGGCGATCTCGAGGCGTATCAAGAACGGGTACTCTACGTCTTCTCCAAACTCCCAAAAGATGTTAAAGTCGTGATCTTCCCCGAGCTTTCCATACCCTTTAAGTTCCTCTCCGAATTGCAGCGCATCTCCCAAAAGCGGAATCTTCTGATCGTGGCTGGATCGCACTATGTCACAAAAACAGACGGCTATCCGGAACTTGGTTTTGAGAGGACGGTTCACGATGCGGATGTTGGAAAATCAATCACACCTTTGATCACACCATCGGGACGGATCTATCATTCCGAAAAGATTTTTCCAGCGGCCACCCATGAGCAGAAGATGACTCGAGGCGATTACCTCAACATCTACAAGTTATGTGACTCCAGTTATATTTTTACGGTTCTGATATGCATTGATTTTGAGCGTGATGTCCCTGCAATTCTGATGGATAAATTCGCCCCCGATCTGATAAATGTGATATCTGTCAACTCAGGAAAGTCAGCAAGAGAGCGGTACTACAACAAATTCTCCTCACTTGCACGTTCGAGAGGGCATATCGCATTCACGTACACGAACGTATCAAAGTTCAGTCTCGATGAACCCGCAGAAAAAAGCGGTGACGAACCTGTAGAGTACGGGCACTCGAACCTCTTCTCTGAATACTATTACGACGAGAAACCAAAAGACGATGAGAACTCAAAAGAGAAGAGGGTCTGGGGTCAACATTTCACCAAAGATCTCGAAGGCGACCTGATACGAATCTTTAGACACAATCTTAAGGGCGGAACCAGTGTAAGTACCCGCGCCGATTATGTGCCGGTCTTCACAAAGCTCAGTCTCATCAGAAACCCGCGTCCCCAAGACAAAATTTCCCACCGCGGATAGCATTTCCCCTATCCACCTCAACAGGAAGTTTGCCTTCCATTGCAGTCTCATTCCATACTCGAGAGCTGAGGTCGGAGTCGATCGCATTCGCACCTCTCGTGTTGGCGGTGTATGCCTTGTGCGTGACCTGCTGTGCTGGCGCCTGTTCGTACCGATCCACAGAAGATTACCCCGAATGGAAGAATATCCGATGAGGCAATCTGCGATGCGACTTCTTTCGCACACAAATTTCACGAAGAAGGGGATTAGGGGGGACCTTACAGAAACTTTTCAG
>JAYELB010000229.1:0-11759 GCA_034717055.1 Methanobacteriota archaeon | reverse complement strand
CCGGATTCAGGTCTGATTCCCCTGCAAGTTCCGCTGGCATCGATCTCTTCAGGTCATGCAGGGCAGAAAGCACGCGTCGTTCATTTGGTGTAAGTTGCATGGCGCAATCTTTGTTACTGTTTGCAATATGTATTTCGGACGCCTCAGGCGAGTCTTTTTTATTTTGTCGGGTCGGCTGGAAAACATGGTGCCAATCCTGCAAACATCGGTATGAAGCGTTTCCGTACCAGAAACCATGATTGAAGCAATCTCGAATATCTGATATTCCGGGACACAGTGGCATACCATGTGGTGATGTCAGTTCCCATTTCCGATCCATGCGGAGCTGCTTCGCAAAAGGGAGTGTCACTTCGCCTAAATAGAATGGTTCTTCCCCACACAAAGACGATCTTTGATATTATCGGGCATATTCCAAGACCAGAACATCAATGTTCATCCAATTCGTCTCTTCACCCGAATTTCGGCGAATTGAAATGAACTTACCTTTTATCATCACGGCGTATCGGTATTTTTGTAGGCACGATGATTCAATAATTGAGAAAAATTAGATGGGCATCTAATTGTCGGATGTGCACTTTTTCCGAAGTTCTGTGTTGCGCAAACCAATCAGACATATCTTTATGCACAATATATAAGAGGGTATAGCTCGAGGTGTATGCTGTATTATAGTTAATCAATGCAGGTATAATGGATGGTTGTATTACATGACTATCGGCTATTCCTATATTCAAGAAAGCCCCTTCGGGGCAAAATTGGAGTATGATGTTTTCCTCATCATGTATCTAATTTCAGCAGCAAGATACACAAATGCGTTTATACTTTCCTATACGTCAAGCAGATCCTCATCGGAATCGCCATTGGTTATCCGGATTGGGACGATCCGCTAAACAGCCTGCGGACCGGGAGGGCGCCGGTCGAGGAACTGGTTACGTGGCGCGGATCGGCAGAGGAAAGAGGGAAAAGGTGAAAAAGGGGTAACTACTCAAGTATGTTGATTGGTTGCCCAATTGCGATTCTGCACTTTCTAGCAAGAAAAAATAACCGCGGAGGGCGATGAGGAATGCTAGAAGTGCTTAACCGTTTATTTCATCTCCGCGTCCCTCTGCGCACTCTGAGGTTAAATTCCAGAGTTTGGTTACAGTTCCCCCACGCCCCGAGTAGTTCCTGTATAGTGAAGTCCCCTGATGGTGGTTTTAGGAATTTGGATGAGAGAAGTGGTCCGGGAGGCTCAAGGACGCATAATATTTATGATACCACCGGCATATTATAAGTCATGGATGCAAGCGATCATACCGAAAGATCGGCTGAACCAGTAACTGATGTTTTGCGAACCTTATCTAGGGAAGAAGCGAATATCAGGAATATACGCAAAGCCATCCGCGCAATTGAGAGATATACGGAGAACGAACCGTCAAGTAACATCTACAAGATAAAACAAGAGATTGAAAGAGTTGAAAAGATATTGAAGCAGACCATACTGACTGATTTTGTAGAAGAAGATGTAGAGCGGCGTATTCGTCCAGTGAAATCAAAGATGCCAGAGTGGGAAGAGCAGGCACAGAAGAGCTTTGGCAGGAGGCTCGAAGACGCGCTAAGGCAGGTGGACTTTGAATTGAGTGGACACTACCCATTACTGAAGGCGATGTTCTATACAATAGAGGTGAAACTGGAAGCGGGCAGCGTTGTAATCTGGTACGGTCCTGAGCAAGAGCGCTTGGACGCTTGCAAACCCATCCCCGATGTAGCGGCGAAAAAACTGGCAGCAAGCCACAAGAAGATCACGGGTCGTAACCTTGATGACGAGACATTCCTCTTAAACCTATTTAAGGCGTACAAGGCGGCAGTCCATCGCAGCGAGAAAAGTTTCGGAGATTCGATTCCGGTTTCAGACATTCTTCTGGAGTACGCACTCTTGATCCAGGGTAAAAAGTTCAGAACGAACCCGGTCAAGAGCAGTTACAAAGAGTATGGGCGTGTCTTCTTCAGTTATGATCTGTATCGATTAAAGGAACGGACGGTGGATGGTTATGAACTGAGCCTTGTAACAGCTACGAGAGCTTATACGAGGCGGAGAGCAGGGTTTCTTTGGGTACCATCTAATGAACGAGGGGATGGCACGTATATCTCGCACATCAGGTTCAGGGAAGTGTGATCATGGTGTTGGAGTACGGGCACTATTGCGATGAAATAGACCATATCTCAGCAAGAAAAATCATAGAGATCGTCGGAGGCCAGGGAAATCCTCCGGAATACGGATTTCAATACTTCACCGCGGGATTGGACAACTATCTCGGGACAATCGATGAGGATTACCTTGGAAGTTTCGTAAAAGATGGTGGTTCGGCGTTTAAAATGGTGATTGGGGTATACGGTGGTGGAAAAACACATTTTCTATATTGCATCAGGGAAATTGCGTGGAACTATGATTATATAGCATCATACATCGTTTTGAGCCCTGAACATACCCCATTTTACAAATTGGAGCAGGTATACAGAACCATCGCTTCAAATCTCATCTATCCACAGACCCCGGAAGAACTGTTGTCAGGATATGACCGGGGAATCGAGGCGGTCATTAAGGCGTGGTACAGCCGGAAGTACCAGGAAATGGCAGGAAAACTGCCTGATGACCTCATAGCACAGGAACTGAATGCTTATGCGTCCGCGCTTGGCCCTTACGAGAGTATGAGCTTTAAAAACGCGGTAAAAGAGGCTTTCTTGAGTCTAACTGAACGACGCGACGATGATTTTACGTTGATCATCCAGTGGCTTGAGGGCGAGAATCCTCCCAAGAACCTGCTCAAGGATTTCAAGATATTTGAAAAGATAGATAAAAGCACTGCGTTTAAAATGATCCGCTCTCTTGTCCAGTGGGTGCGAGACATAGGCTACGCAGGAATCGTCGTTCTCATGGACGAGGCTGAACAAACCCCAAGCATGACCACAAAGCAAAAAGCAGCCCTTTTGAGCAATATTAGGGAATTGATAGACGAATGCGGGCATGCCAACTTCAGAAATGCGATGTGGTTCTATGCGGTTCCTGATGAGAACTTCCTCGAAGGCAGAACGCAGGTGTACGAGGCTCTCAGGCAGAGGCTCTCCTCGGTCTTCGATGCAGAGACAAACCCGACCGGAGTCAAGATATATCTCGAAGAAACGTCTGCGGATCCAATAGAATTGTTAATGGATATCGGAAGAAAGCTATCTGCGATTTACGAGATTGCATACAGTGTAAAGTTTGAAACAGGCGAACTTGATGAGGTGATAGCCGAGGTTGCGAGAGCTGCGTATGACCGGAAGCTGGAAATCGGATACAAGAGAGAGTTTGTCAAAAATGTAATCGTTGCACTGCATAGATTGCGCAAAACAGGGAATGAGGGGTGAGCGATGCAGTCTGTGAAGCACGCCATATATGGGATCGGAGAGGTTCAGCAGACCCGGTTTGGTGGATTTGAGATATCTGCTCGGTTCGAGGATGGTATTTTGCGGTGGGTCAGACAGGATGAGATTGAATTTCTATCAGGATCCACGCCGACGCCAGACATCGATATCGCCGGACCAGTAGAACCGGTGTTACCGGAAGAACGGTTCAGAGCAAGAGAGATCATAGAAGCACTCCGGTTGGGCATCGTTCCTCATGGACAGGTGGACGAGTTCACATTCGGGCGAGATTACGCAATAGGGCAGATCAAAGAGTGGCTAAGCAGGACGGACCAAGGACCTCTGATAATTACGGGATCGTATGGGGTTGGAAAGACGCATCTTCTGGATTATGTTTACTCATCTACCCTTAAACAGAACCGGGCAGTTGCAATGGTTGAGCTTGATCCGAGTGAACTGCCTTTGCATAAACCAAAGGCTATATACGAGGCTATAATCGGTTCGTTCAAGTTCAGGACGCATAACGGCGGTTTCAGGGAATTTCTGCGAGAGATTGCAGCGAGCCCTAATTGGTATGCGTTGCAGGAACATGAGTACCTCGGGACGGTGATCGAAAAGATACGGACCGGGGAAGACGATGAATACCTCTATGAATGGATCGAAGGGGAATCACCACATAAGCCGCAGATGTATAATTATTCAACATGTGGAAATATTTATTGCTACATATTGAGTGGGATTGGCTGGGCTGCAAAGAACATTCTCGGGCTTGACGGGTTCTTGGTCATGTTCGATGAAGCCGAGAGCGTCGACTCGTTCTGGCACACATCATACCAGAATAATAAAAGCTGGAATTTCTTAAAGGGACTTGTTCTGGCAAGCAGCGATGATCCGGTGTCATTAAAAGAGGTTAGCACGAATAAATTTTACAAGCACCGCTTATACAAAGGCTGGTGGGGCTATTACAGCGATTTGCAGTATTGTGGGCATTCCAGGATGCCGTTTACATGGGAAGTCCCGTGCAACTTAAAAATCCTGTTTGCATTCACTCCGGACGATGAAATGTTTGAGATAGAGCCACTAAAGAGTGCCCGGAAATTGGAGATTGGATCCATTGGCATGAGCTACTTTGAGAACATCTCGGAGAAGATCATCTCGTTGTACAGTTTGGCTTATGATTTCCATGCAGATTCACGGGTATTTGAGTACGTACCCAAGGATAATACCCGCAGATTCATCAAAGGGCTGGTAGAATCTCTTGATCTCACTCGTTTTCATCCTGATAAGCCAATCGGGGAATTGCTGGGTGTTTAGTGGATGTTTGACAGCGACGCCAATGATGCTATATTCAAAAAACATCCTATCTTCGGCAGGGTTGCGAACAGCTGTAATTATAACTTGATTCCTCCAGCCGCCGCTTGCCGAGAGTTGAAGTGTGATTGCGTCGTCGACAGGGGTGAGGGTGCTGTCATGGTGGGTCGGTTGTGACAATCGCGAGTGCGAGAAGTCTGATGAGTGTAATCACAAGGATCAGCGCAGTTGATATTCTTATTTTTATATAATATTATCACCACCTAATCACAGCAAGGAAAACTGCATGTCTTCCTGCTTTTTCAATAACTCGAACAATCCGCCCTCAGTCACCCGTGACACAATCTCATCCTCCTTGAGGTGATGGTCGCTGAACGATAGAATCCCGTCCGGTTTTATGACTCGATGCAACTCCCCAAGCACGCTATCAGGGTCGCTTAACTTGTGAAACACGTCATAGAGCAGAGCCACATCAACGTTATCTTCGGGTAGTCCGGTCGCACAATCTGACTGGATTGTCTCGACATTTGGAAGATGGTTCCGCGATGCGATCCTGCGGGCACGCTCGATTGCGAGCGGGTGGATGTCAAGTGCATAAATTATCCCTGCATCGCCCACCAGTCCTGCGGCAGCGGTTATGTAGCTCCCGGATCCGCATCCGTAGTCAAGAACACAGAACCCGGGCTTTATCCCGACCTCATCAAGGATCTTTTTGCGTGGCCGGAAAATATCCCGAATCCCGAATGCAAAAGACATGATCCTAAAATTAAGGTCTGGTTCCGGTTTATCCATGGTTGTTTCCTCCTGTAATGTCTTTTGTGAACAGGAATATCCGCCCCCGCCTCTCCGAATAGGCAAATCCCTCCTCTTCTGCTGCCTTGATCAATCTCTTCTCAGGTCCCCTCGTCTTCTCAAACGAGAGTATGCCGTCTGGCTTCAAGACCCGATGCACTTCTGAGAGTACATCTTCGATTCCACCGGCGACGTGGAGAAGACCGAAGACGAAGGCGAGATCAATGCTCTTGTCAGGAAGCCCTGTGCCAGACGCATTCGATAAAATTGGCGTCACATTCCGTATCCCGACGCTATCGATTCTCTTCTTAACTCTCGCAATTGCAGCCGGATGCACGTCCACCGCGTAGATGTTACCCTCCGCCTCCACAACCTTTGCCGCAGGGATCGTGAAGAATCCGGGACCGCACCCGACCTCAAGCACGCTCTGACCTGGCCCAAGTCCGGCTGCCGCAAGCAGCTTCTCAGGACTCCTGAAGACCGGAAGAATAGGGTTGTCGTGCATTATGGATGTGATCCTGTAGGCGAAATCCGGCATCAGGGTGCGGGCGCTGTGGGTACTTGGATCAGCCTCTCCGATCTCGCACATTATTTCCGGCCCCCTGTTGTGGTCATGGCTTCTTTGATAGCACAAACCCACACCATCTGAGTTTTCTTGGGTGCGACCATCCCATGCATGATGACCGGTCCGGTTGTTGTTCTGGTGTACATTGATATCACAGGATAATATCGGAAGAACAGGGAAATTAAGGGTCCCTTTGCCAGATACAGACCGGTGTAGGACCGATGCGATCCCTGTATCATCGATGCTACGGGAGATGAATATGTAAAAGCTGGCGTACTGTGAGCAAGAACGCGCATGATATTCGCAGAGACTTAAAGATCCGGGCATGGTGTAGTCTGCTCAGCTATTTCAGTCGGTGCCATGGTCTGCTGATGCTATGGATTACAGATGCGCTGTCGATCGATGTCGGTACATCGGTTGATTTTACAGCAGTGGTGACAAGATGATACTTTGGAAGGTGTGGGGTGCCTGAGAGGGTTCTTCGGACACCGTCAGTGATCAGACCAGCTACCGCCTGCAGGATCCTTAGCGCATCGAGCGAACTTATCACGCCGTCGCTGCCGACGTCTGCTGCGAAGCTGGGGCGGTGGATTAAATAATGATTGCAAAAATACGTAGGTATGTGTTTAGCTAACCACGAGATTACACTGATTTCCACAAGATTTCCATGTCAATCTCGTGTAATCTCGTGGTTTTTCCACCTCAGCTAAACATGTACATACGTAGTAATCAGGAGATAATATGGCTGGAGTTGTAGCAGCAAAATATGTAACCGGTGATGCCAGAACACGCGTCGGAGTTCTCATCGGGATCGACGAATACCACAGGATACTCGAAGACGAGGGGGAGCTTGCGTCCATCAGTGCTTACGATGTGGCAAAAGCATCTGGTGATGAGGCGATTGCGTTCGAACAAGCCGTAAAAGAGATCGAAAGTTGATCGGGATGAGTTATAGTATAGGTACCTGCGACGTGCTCAGAAGGAGCTGTCTCGCACCCCTAACAGATCATTTGGGCGGATAAAGGAATCTATAATACGACTGGGGAAGATCCGCTGCCGCGTGGCTGTAAGAAACTGACTGGGCAGGATATGTGGCGGAGTTGGGTTGGCGATTACTACGCGATCTACGAGGTTGACGGCGACGAGCGGGTTGTGACTGCGTTCCATATCGGGCACAGACGCGATGTTTAACTGTGAGGCTGATAATCACCAAAGTCGCTTTATTTTCGAGATCGTCCGACACACCATAATACATGAAGAGAGTGGAATTGCGCTCAAGTCTTCCGGGCACCGTCACTGCTGCTTCCGGTTCAGAGCGCAATCAGACCAGCTACCGCCTGCAGGATCATTAGCGCATCGAGCGAGTTTACCACGCCGTCGCTGCTGACGTCTGCTGCTGTGGTGGGCTCGCAACTTCCGGCAGCCATCAGAAGCGCGATCACGGCGTCTGCGGGGGTGAGCAGGTAATCGCCGTTTAAGTCGCCGGTTATCGGGGGTTCAGTGGTCCGGATGTCGTAGATGTAGGCGGAGCCGGATTTATCTTCGTTGTCGTTATCACAAGGAGCGCCCACGATTGCGCGGTCGCCCGAGATGGAGACAGACTTGCCGAAATGGTCATGCGTCGCGCCGTCGCTTGCTACGATCTTTACCTGCTCATTCCATGTTGTTCCGTCGCGCTTGTAGATGTAGGCGGAGCCTGAATTTTCACCATCGTCATCATCAAATAATGCACCCACAATGGCACAGTCCTTATATATGGAGACGGAGATGCCGAACTCATCACGTGCTACACCGTCACTTGCTGTGATCTTTGTTTGTTCTGTCCACGAGGAGTCGTTGCGCTTGAAGATGTATGCGGAGCCGTTATCACCATCCTTACCGTATGCGCCCACGATAGCGTAGTCGCCTGAGATGGAAACTGACCCGCCGAAATGTCCCCATGCCGAGCCGTCACTGTTGTTGATCTTTGCTTGCTCACTCCACGTTGTTCCGTCGCGCTTGTAGATATAGGCGGAGCCTGAATAGCTACCGCGGTCAGCATCACCATGTGCGCCCACGATTACGTAGTCGCCTGAGATGGAGACTGATATGCCGAACTCGTCACCGGTTGCGCCGTCGCTTGCCGTGAATTTTGCTTGCTCACTCCACGTTGTTCCGTCGCGCTTGTAGATGTAAGAAGAACCGGAATTAGAGCTGTTATCATCATCCCGATAGGTAGCTCCCACGATTACGTAGTCGCCTGAGATTGAGACTGATACGCCGAACCAGTCACCTGCCGCGCCGTCACTTGCAGTGAGTTTTGCTTGCTGGCTCCATGTTGTTCCGTCACGCTTGTAGATGTAAGCAGAACCCGAACGGTCACCGCGGTCATCATCATAAGGAGCACCTACGATGGCATAGTCGCCTGAGATGGAAACAGAATAGCCGAACCAGTCATTCCAAGTACCGTCACTTGCCGTGATCTTTGCCTGCTGACCCCACCACCCGGTTACGTCACGCTTGTAGATGTAGGCGGATCCCGAATCATCACCATTATCATCATCCGATATAGCGCTCACAATCGCGTAGTCGCCTGAGATGGAGACTGCTATGCCGAACCAGTCACCTGCCGCGCCGTCACTTGCAGTGAGCTTCACCTCAGCAGCACCGGCGCAAGCAGCCATAACCAGAGTCAGTAGCACTGAAAGAACCATCGATACAGGCAGTCTTACATTCATTTTTTGTTTCATCTTCCCCATTCATAATTACGAATCTCGGACTTTGAGGTATTAAAAAGCTTTCGACATACCAGCGCAAGGTTTTGGTTCACCTGCGTTTCAAAGAATTTGCTGCCCGGATTGCTATTCGGTGCGTAGGTTAAGTGGATCGCCCAGTCGCCATACATTTTTACCACCCCGGATCGAATACAGAGACACATAATGAGAATTGCGATACTGAACAAGGATCGATGCCAGCCAGATACGTGCTCGCACGAGTGCATCAAATACTGTCCACGCGTGCGGACAGGCGACGAGACCATCGTGATTGAAGAAGGGAAGAAGCCTGTCATCTCCGAAGAACTTTGTATCGGTTGCGGCATCTGCGTCAACAAATGCCCGTTTGAGGCGATACACATCATATCGCTTCCCGCGTCCCTGACAGAGCCAACACACAGATACGGCGAAAACGGCTTCGTGCTCTTCGGGCTGCCGCTGCCGCAGCACGGGAAGGCAGTAGGCATCCTCGGACCAAACGGGATCGGGAAGACAACAGCAGTCCGGATCCTTTCTGGAAACTTAGTGCCGAATCTCGATGCTGATGCGGACTGGGAGGACATTTTTAAGTATTATTCCGGCTCTGCGATGCAGGATTATCTCAAGAAGATATCCCGGAATGAAATACGGTTATCACAGAAACCACAGTACGTGGACCGGCTTCCCGAGGTATTCAGCGGCAAGGTGTCGGAATTGCTCGAGAAAGTGGATGAACGTGGTGAACTTGAACACCTGATTGCAGAACTCGAGATCGGACATATCCTTAACCGGAATCTCGGTGATCTCAGCGGTGGCGAGCTTCAGAGGGTTGCGATCGCTGCATGTGCTGCCAGAGATGCTGATTTCTATTTTTTCGATGAGATAAGCCCGTATCTCGACATCTATCAACGCATCCGTGCTGCGATCCTGATCAGGAAACTTGCGAGCAAGAGCGCGGTACTGGTGGTCGAGCATGATCTTGCAATCCTCGATCTGCTTGCAGATGTGGCGCACATCGGATACGGCGAGCCAGGCGGGTTCGGCGTGATCACGCACGTGAAGGGCGTTCGGCAGGCGGTCAACCAGTATCTCCGCGGATTTTTGCCAGAGGAGAACGTGCGGATCAGACCGGATTCGATCGATTTCGAGGTACATGCGCCTCGATCTTTAAAGGACGTTCCAGTGTTATTCGAGTTTCCTGAGTTTACAAAGACGTACAATGGCGGATTTTCGCTTTCGGCGGCTGCCGGCGAGTTGCGGGCGGGAGAGGTCGTCGGAGCGGTCGGTCCGAACGGGATTGGGAAGAGTACGTTTGCAAAACTGCTTGCAGGAGTAGAAGAGCCGACAACCGGTGAAGTATCTACAGATATCCGGATTTCGTACAAACCGCAGTACATAAAACCGGATTCGTTTGTAAGGGTCCACGATTTCCTGCGGAGTATCACGCGTTACGTCGATACCAGTTACTACGAGACCAGCATCACAAACCCGCTTCAGCTTAAGTACCTGATGGAGCGGGAGATCACAGACTTAAGCGGCGGCGAACTCCAGCGGGTTGCGATCGCTGCGTGTCTCTCCAGGGACGCTGACCTGTACGTGTTGGACGAGCCGTCCGCGCACCTCGATGTTGAGCAGCGGGTTTCTGCATGCTCTGCCATACGAAGATTTGCCGAGAACAAACATGCAACAGCGATCGTGATCGATCACGACATCTACATGGTCGATCTCTTAAGCGACCGGCTGCTCGTGTTCGAAGGAAAACCTGCCGTGCATGGCGAGGTCTTCGGACCGTTCGGTCTTCGTGAGGGCATGAATCGGTTCCTTAAGAATCTGGATATCACATTCAGGCGTGACGAGGAGACGAAACGACCGCGAATCAACAAACCTGGTTCCAGGCTCGACCGGGAGCAGAAGGCAAACGGCGAGTACTATTACGCGGTGGTTGAGTGATGCCCATGTAAAACTTTTAGTAGTATCCCACTGATGACACCGTAGAGGTATTTCTATGGAATTAAACGGAGTTGAAATCGAGGATACTTATGCAGAGGCATTTGGTATCAAGGTGGCACGGGTGCTGATCACTGGCGCGAGCGAGCACTGGGCAATGGTTGCTGCAACAGAAGCAACAGGATTCGGGACGTCTGTAATCCTGTGCCCGGCAGAGGCTGGAATTGAGTGCGTTGTCGATGGCAGCGAGACACCGGACGGACGTCCCGGCGTCTACATCCAGATATGCACATTTGGGTATAAGGCGCTTGAGGAACAGTTGCTGAATCGGATCAGTCAGTGTGTCTTGACAGCACCAACGACTGCTGTGTGGAATGGGCTTCCTGATGCGGAGAAGCAGTTCGATACCGGATTCAAGCTGAAGTTCTTTGCGGATGGTTATGAGTCGGAACTGGAGGTCGGCGGGCGCAAGGCGTACGCGATCCCGATGATGGAAGGCGACTTCATCATAGAGCACGGAATCGGTGCAGTCGATGGTGTTGCGGGTGGTAACTTCTTCATCCTTGCAGACACTCAGGCAAACGGGCTTGAGGCAGCAAAGGATGCGGTAGCGGCAGTCCTACAATGTGAAGGATCGATCACGCCGTTCCCTGGTGGGATCGTTGCAAGTGGCTCAAAACCGGGCGCAGACACGTACACCTTCATGACGGCAACAACGAACCAGAGGTTTGCTCCGACACTCAAAGACAAGGTCGAAGACACGAACATCCCTGCCGATGTCAATGCAGTGTATGAACTCGTGATCAATGGTGTTGATCTCGAAGCCGTGACCGCCGCGACCAAAGCCGGAATCGAGGCTGCTGTGAAGGTGCCGGGCGTCAAGAAGATCACTGCAGGAAACTATGGCGGAAGTCTGGGCGCGTTTAAGGTAAATCTTGGCGATCTCTTCTGAGGTCGTCTCTCTTTTTATTTTTATTTTTTGAAAAGATAAAGTTTTTTGGTGGATAGCAGCATCTGAATGTGTGATGGTA